>CAIRBY010000015.1 GCA_903876865.1 uncultured Acidobacteriia bacterium | reverse complement strand
GAGGTGAAGCAGGAGTCTCCGGGGGAGGAGACGCTGCGGCTGCTGGGGGAGGGGAAGACGTTCACGGAGATCGCGGAGATTCGGGGGCGGCAGTTCGCGACGGTGATACACACGGTGGCGGACCTGATCGAGAAGGGGCGGGTGGAGTACCGGCGGGAGTGGGTGGGGGCGGCGCGGCATGCGCAGATCGAGGAAGTGGTGGAGCGGGTGGGGGCGCAGTGGCTGAAGCCGATCCGCGAGGAGCTGCCGGAGGATGTGACGTTCGACCAGATCCGGTTGGTGGTGGCGTATTTGAGGAGCGCGAAGGCGGAGTAGGGGGGCGGGGCGGGGGGAATGGTGGTACGCTGGCGGCGGATGCAATGCCCACATTGTGCCGCGCGCCTGGATGACGGCGCGTGGAGTTGTACCGGATGCGGATATCCGGTGCGTGCGCGAAGCTGTGCGGCGCGAGTGGAGTTCGGCGGGAATGCGCTGGAGGCGGCGGGGTGGCTGGTGCTGTTTCTGCTGGGGACGGTGCTGATCCTGCCGGGGGCGTGGGTGTTCGCGGGGTGGAGCCGGTGGTTCTGCCGCAGGCTGGAATTCAGCGACGGGAGCAGGGCGGAGTTCACGGGGCGGGGCGGGGACGTGCTGGGGTGGTGGGTGCTGGCGCTGGTGAGCGGGGGGATTCGGTTCTATCCGGCGATCAACATCGGGATTCTGGTGCCGAATCACTGGTCGGTGACGGTGTTCCTGTTTCCGCTGTCGTGCCTGGGGTGGTGGCAGGTACTGCGGTGGTTCGTGCGGAACGTGCGGTTCAGTAGTGGGGCGCGGTACGAGTTCACGGGCGGGTATTGGGAGTTGGTGGGGTGGTACGTGCTGAACGCGGTGCTGGTGGTGACGGTGATCGGGTGGGCATGGAGTTGGGCGGGGATGTACCGGTGGCTGGCGCGGAATACGCGGACGGAGGAACTGTCGCTGCGGTTTCACGGGGAGGGGCAGCAGGTGCTGTGGCGGATCGTGGCGGCGGTGGTGATGAGCCTGGGGGTGGTGACGATCCCGTGGGCGTGGCTGTGGTACACGCGGTGGCTGGTGGCGAATGTCACGGTGGAGGGTCAGGTGGGGGAAGCGGCGGTGGAGTAGGACGGACGGAGTAGGGGGAAAAACTGGGGGAACGTTCCGTCTGTCACCAGGTTTTAGATGAACATTTCTTCGTCGATGGTGGCGGTGTCGACGCTGCTTTTGCCCTGGCGGTGGACGAAGGTGCTGACGGCGGCGGAGATGCCGGCGGCGAGGCCGTTGACTTCACGGACGGGGCGGAGGACGGCGCGCTTGACGGCGCCGGAGGCCTGTTCGACCTGTTCGACGGTGCTTTCGACGGCTTGATCGATCTGTTCGAGGCGGTTGCGGGTGCGGTCACCGGCATCGGTGAGGAGCGCGCCGGCACGTTCGATCTGTTCGCGGCTGGTGCGGGCGATGGAGACGGCTTCGTCGGAGATTTTGGAGATTTTGGGGCTGGTATCGGCGATCACCTGATTGGCGGAATCGGCAACCTGGGTGGCGCGTTCGATGAAGGTGCCGGCGTGATCCATCATCTCTCCGGCCTGGAGCATGACGACGCCGACCTTTTCCATGAGGGGGCCGACGCGATCGACGGCGGGGCCCATGCGGGTGATGACGGTGGTGGCCTGATCGGCGACGGGACCGACGCGATCGATGGCTTCCTGCAGGTGATCGACGGCCGGCCCGAGTTTTTGAATCACCGGGCCGACCCGATCGAGGGTTTCTCCCACTTTGGCGAGGACCGGCTCCGCGCTGACGATGAATCCGGCGGTTTCCGTGGAGGTCTTGCGAGCAAGACGGTAGATGGCGAAAACGATGACGGCCTGTACCAGAAATGCGAGGCTGGCAATGGCTACCGCGGCCGCCACTACAATCCGAAAGATATCGTCAGACATACGCGAAGGTTCCGATCCTAACTAAGTGGTTAGCTGACTGCGTCGCGATAGGCTTGCTTGCCGGCTTCGACGGCGTCAGTGAGCGTGTCTTTCTGGCGGGTGACGGCTTCCTTGCCCTTATCGACCCAGGTGGCGGCGGTATCTTTCAATTCCGAGCCACGCTGTTTCAGGAACTCGCCGCCTTCACCGGCTTTGTTCTTGATGAGTTCGCGAGTTTCCTCACCAGACTTCGGCGCGAACAGCAGACCAATCCCGACACCTACGCCCAGCCCGAGTAAAAAGCTGGAAAGTCCATTCTTATCCATGATTCCTCCTTCGGCCGCAGCCAATTTTCAGTATACTCCGCACTGGGACACCTTGATATGGAAGAACGTAAGGTCCGGCACCTGGATAACGAAGGCTTGTGGAATTACGCGTTGAAGGCGCTGGGCGCGCGGGCGCATTCCACGGGCGAGTTGCGGGTGAAGTTGCAGCGGCGGGCGGCGCGCGCGGAGGATGTGGAGGCGGTGCTGGGGCGGCTGAAGGAGAGTCAGTATCTGGACGACCGGCGGTTTGCCGAAGGGTATGCGACGGCACGGCTTGCGAACGAGGGGTTTGGCAAGACGCGTGTGCTGCAGGATCTGCGGCAGCGGCGGGTGGCTCCGGCGCTGGCGGAGAAGACGGTGAAGAGCGTCTACGAGGAAGTGGACGAGACGGCGCTGATTGAAGATTGGGTGCGGCGGAAATACCGCACGGCGCAGCGAGAGGGGTTGTTTCAGGAGGACAAGGATCTGGCGTCGGCCTACCGGCGGCTGTTGCGGGCGGGGTTTCGCACGGGCGAGATTGTGACGGTGCTGAAGAAGTTCGCGAAGAATCCGGAGTTGCTGGACAGCTTCGAGCCTCCGGAGGAAGTGGACGAGTAGGGAAGGCGGCGCGCGCTAATGGCGGGTCTGGTGGGCGGCGGCTTCGAAGCGGCCGAGTAAGAGATCGGTGAGGGCGAGCCAGGCGCCTTCGGGGTGATCGTGCTTGCGATAGGTGGCGAGGTACTCGGGTTTCTTGAGGCCCATGCCGGCGTAGGCGAGCGCGTACAGGCCATCGTTGTTGAATTCGACGATTTGGTCTTTGGTCCACTTTTTCGGATCGGTGAGGAAGGGCTGGAGGTACTCGATCACGGTGGCGATGGTGGTGGAGCCTTTGGCGTGGACGCTCCAGAGATCGACGCCTTTGAGCTGGGCGATGCGGCAGGTGTTGGCGAAGGCCTCGAGGTTGAAGGCGGAGTACCAGAGGCTGCGGGTGCGCTGCTCTTCGCGGGGGGCGCTGCCATCGGGCTTGATCTGGCGGGGGAAGATGTGGTCGCGGTACCAGTTGAAGGCGGCCTTCTCTTCGGCATCGTCATCGACGAAGGAGGAAACGGCGGCGACCTGCGCGGTCCACCAGGAGGCGTGGTTGTTGCCGACGTGCTGCTCGGCGTTACCGTAATCGCTGGTGGTGAGCCAGTGGAGATAATCCTGGAACCACTTGTGGACGGCGGCTTGATCCTTGGCATCCCAGTTGCCGGTTTGGGCGAGGAACTCCATGCCCTGGATGGCGCGGATGAAGACGCGGCCATCGACGATGCCGGCGCCGCGGCCGGTGTTGACGTTGCGGATGGCCTGGGAGTATTCCATGTGCGGGTTCATGCGGGTTTTGGGATTGATGAACCAGGTGTTGATGTCGCGGGCGGCGCGCTGGGCGTAGCGGGGGTCGTCGAGGAGGTAGGCGGCGGTGCCGAGGGAGAAGACGGCGTCCGCCATGGCGGAGAGGGAGTTCTTGTTGGCGACGAAGCGGGCGGGGTTGGTCTGGCCGTCGCGGCGGACGTAGGGGGCTTTGGGATCTTCGGCATGGGGCCACCAGTAGGGGGCTTCGCTATAGAAATCGTGGATATCCATGGCGATGCCCTGGGGACGTTCGGAGGTGACGCTCCAGGGACCTTCCTTGAGGCGCTTGTCGGCATCGGCGCGCAGGCGGTGAACGGCATTGAGCGTCCAGGCCTCTTTGCGCCCGATGGCGGAGTGCAAGGCTTCGGCTTCGGCATCCGAGACAAGGGTCATGGGTATGCCGGCGGCATACGCAGTGGAGACCATCGCCAGGAAGAGTACTGCAGATTTCACTATGCTCCGATTGTAGCGGATGGCAATAGCTCGCGTGGGCTATGGCGGAAATTTCGACGGGAGGGGGATGCCGGGGGGGGCGCTACGGTTGCGGGTCGGCGGCGGTACGTTCGAAGTGGGCGTTGAATTCGCAGCCGATGAGGGCGATGAGGGAGATGAGGTACATCCAGACGAGGAGGGCGATGCCGCCGCTGATGGAGCCATACATCACGTTGTAGCGGGCGATGTTGCGGACGTACCAGGCGAAGCCGAGGGTGGCGAAGAACCAGAGGATGGTGGCGAGGATGGAGCCGGGCCAGACGTAGCGCCAGCGTTGGGGGCGGAAGGGGCCGAAGAAGTAGAGAGACGCGGTGACGGCGACGGTGGTGAAGAAGGCGAGGATGTAGCGGGCGGCGTGGCAGACGGCGTGCCAGGCCCAGGCGAGGGGGGTGAGGAGCGGATCGACGTTGAGCCAATCGAGGACGGCGCGTTCCACCTGGGCGCCGAAGACGAGCAGGAGGGAGGCGGCGAAGAGGGGCAGGGCGGCGAGGAGGACGAGCGACATGGCGACGCCGCTCTGGAGGAGGAAGCCGCGGTTGCGGGGCACGCGGTAGGCTGCCTGGAAGCCTTCGATGAGGCTCTTGATGACGCCGGAAGCGGCCCAGAGCGAGATGAGGGCGGCGACGATCAGGACTCCGGTGGGGCGTTCGCCCATGATGCGGAACTGCTGCACGACGAGGTCTTCGGTGCCGGGCGGAACGATCTGGGAGAGGAAGTCCTCGAGGGTGGAAGAGACGAATTCGGCGCGGGTCTGGACGAGGATGGTGGCGGCGCTGGTGAGGATGGGAAAGAAGCTGAGGAGGGCGGAATAGGCCGCGCCTTTGGCGAAGCCGAAGCAGCCATCGTCGAGGGTGGAGATGAGGCTCTGGCGGAGCAGCCAGATGAAGGTGCGGAAGGTCATCCTCACTAAGGCTCAGTATAGCGGTCAGGCGGCGGCGATTTCCTCGGCGAGGGGCTTGCGGAGGTAGAAGAAGATACCGGCAGCGAGGAGTTGGGCGGAGACGCCGAAGACGACGAGGGCGAGCGGAGAGCGGTCATAGAGGAAGCCCATGAGGGCGCTGCCGATGAACCAGGCGACGCCATAGACGCCGTTGAAGGCGCCGAAGGCGGTGCCGCGCTTGTTCATGGAGACGACCTGGGCGATGCCGGAGCGGAGGGAGGCGTCCTGGGCGCCGAGTCCGGTAGCCCAGCAGGCGACGCTGGCGATGGCGCCGGCGGTGCCGCAGAGGAAGCCGAGGGGGAGGGCGAGGAGGGAGACGAGGATGCCGAAGGAGAGGACGGGGAGGCCGAAGCGGTCGAAGAGGCGGCCGAAGACGAGGGCGGTGATGCCGTTGACGGCCATGGCGCCGGAGTAGAGGAGGGGGATCATGGCGGGCTTGGCAAGTCCGGCCTGCTGGAAGTGGTAGCCGAGGAGGGGGAAATCGATGAAGCCGCAGGCGAGCAGGCCGGCGGCGGCGACGTAGTGCCAGAAGACGCGGGGGAGGGGGCGGGGCGGTTTGGGTTGGGCGGGGACGCCTCGGGCGGGGTAGGCGGCGCGGGCGGAGAGGAGGGCGGCGAGGGCGAGTACGGCGGGGATGCCGAGGCGGAGGAAGGCGGGTCCGAAGGTGTTGGAGCGGGAGACGGCGACGGCCATGAGAATGGGGCCGAGCATGGCGCCGGCCTGATCGAAGGCGGCATGGATGCCGTAGCCCCAGCCGTGGCCGACGACTTCGGTGGCTTCGGAGAGGAGGACGTCGCGGGCGGGGCCGCGGAGGGCTTTGCCGGTGCGTTCAACGACGACGAGGAGGGCGGCGACCTTCCAATTGCCGGCGAAGGCGAGGGCTGGGACGACGATGAGGTTCATGGCGTAGCCGGAGATGGCGAGGGTCCAATAGGCGCGGGTGCGGTCTGCCATTTTGCCGGAGAAGAAGCGGAGGCTGGCGGCGAACATCTCACCAAGTCCGGCGATGATGCCGACCTGGAAGGCGGAGGCGCCGAGGTCCTTGAGGAAGGGGCCGATGATGGAGTGGGCGCCTTCATAGGTCATGTCGGCGAAGAAACTGACGATGCCGACACAGACGATGAAGCGGATGGCGGCTTTACGCTTCTTTTCTGGGGTCATGAAGTTTGTACGATAGCACCGAATTCAGGAGGGGCTGTGGTCCTGTTTGGGGATGAGGGCGCGGTGAGGCGGCTGGTGGTTTCGGGGCCGAGGGTTTCGAGGACGGAGAGGCGGCCGAGGAGGAGGAGAAGGCCGACGGCGGCGTAGCGGATGGTGCGGGGTTGGAAGGTGCGTTGGATCCAGCCGCGGACTCCGGCGCCGAGGGAGGCGGCGAGGGCGCCTTTAGTGACCATGGCGGCGACGGCGCCGCTCCAGACGAGCCACGGGGCGCCGAAGCGGGCGGCCATGGTGGCGGCGGTGATCTGGCCGACGTCGCCCCATTCGGAGAAGAAGATGGCGGCGAAGGAGACGAGGAAGGCGCGGTGGGTGGGGTACTCCTTCTTCGAGCTGTCTTTCTTATCGGGTTTGCGCCAGAGGACGAAGGCAATGGCGAAAAAGTTGACGGTGGTGAGGGCGGCGCCGAAGAGGGGCGGCAGTTTGGAGATGGCCTTGCCGACCATGACGGCGACGGCCATCTTGGCCATGAAGGCGCAGATCATGCCGAACAGGATGGGCAGGGTGCGATAGCGGGTGGCGAGTACACCGGTGGTATAGAGCAGCTTATCGCCGACGATTTCGGCGACGAAGACCGCTCCGTAGGTGGCAATGAAGATGGGCAGCATCGTTCCAGGGTCGAGCCGAGAGGGACTCGGCCGCGAAGAGGAAAGACGCCGGGGGCGGCGGGGAAGTTACCCTTTGTGGCGCCGCCCCGGACATTCACGAAGCGGTTAGCAGAGGGCTGCCATGAGTGCGCCGCGGGCGGTGGAGTTGAGGGGATCGTCGGAGACGCGGACCTGGGAGATACGCACGGGAAAATCTTCGGTGCGCAGGGCGGCGGTGAAGCGTTCGAGGAAGCCCTTGGGCATGGCGGTGCCGCCGCTGAGGACGACGGGGACGGATTGATCGAGCTTGGGGAGGCGCTGGGTGGACGAGATGGTGGAGCGCAGGGTGGTGGCGAGGGTGTGGATCATATCGTCGTAATAGACGGTGAGGGCGTTGGCGACGCGGTCTCCGGCGAGGCCGTTCAGTTTGAAGTTGCGCTCTTTCTGCACACGCAGGCGGGTGGCGAGTTCGCCGGTGACGGCGGAAGACTGAGCGTCGATAAAATCGCCGGCTTTGTTGACGCTGAAATTGATGACTGGGACGGAGAGGACGGCGAGGCAGACGTTACAGAGTCCGCTGCCGCAGGAGATGCCGATGCCGGTGTAGTTGGAGGCGCCCATTTCGCCGAAGACGACGGAGAGGCCTTCATCGATGGGGCGGGCGTCATAGCCGAGTTCGGTGAGGATCTGCTTGATGGAGGCGGTGTGGTAGGCGATGGATTCATCGCCGGCGTGGGAGGGGGCGGGGATGCTGAAGACGATCTTGCGGCCTTCGGAGCCGGCTTTGCCGACGAGGCGGGTGATGATGCGGCGGAGCACGGCGAGGCTGTGGGGCTCCTGGGGGTTGAGGACGCCGCGGAGCATGGGGCGGCGGGTTTCGACGTGGAAGACTTCGGCGAACTTTTGGGCGTCGTTGCCGGCGACGACGATCTCATCGCCATCCACTTCGTGGAAGACCTCTTCGCGGATGAGCAGGCTTTCGGCGAGCTTGCTGTAGGGGAGGGTGAGAAAGGCGTTGAGCTGCGAATCGAATTCGTATTTCTTATCGACGCTGCGGGCGACTACGATGCGGCTGGTGCCGACGTCGAGGCCGAGGGGCGAGGTGTTGTCTGTTTCGGTGGTGTTCATGATGTCTTCTCCTAAATTGAGCGCCATATCAGAAATGCGAGGGTGAGGGCCGCCGCGAGGGCGACGGCAGTGGGACTGCCGGGGAGGCTCAGGCGCCGGCGGCGCGGGGCCGGCAGGCTGAGCAGGGTGACGCGTTGCCGCAGGAAGCGCAGGCGCTCGAGCGGGTCCGCAGTCCGGCTGGCGCTCTGTTCGAGCCGGCGCAGCGGATTGCGGTTCCACCGGATGAGCGGGAGCATCGGCTTGGTAGCTACTCAAAGGGCTGCACCTCTTCGCGGTGCAGTTTGTCCGAAAGGGAGCGGAGGCGGGAGAGTTCACCGCCTTCGAGGCGCAGCGGGGCTCTTCCCGCGGAGGAGCGCAGGAGCCAGGCCAGGAGCGCGATTCCGACACAAATACCGGCGAGCATGGCGGCGACCATTGGGCCTAACGGCGGGCGGTGGCGCGCTCGAGCACGGCGGAGAGGCTATCGATGGAGTTCTCCGGCGGGGCGCAGTAACCGAGCGCGTCGGTGATGGAACCGGCTTCCTGCTGTTTGGATTTCTGCCAGGCGCGGAAGAGATCCTGCTGGCGGCCGACGGCATCGACGTTGACTTGAATGCGGGCCATGTACTGCGCGGTGATCTGATCGAGCTCGGCCTGGATGGCGCGATTCTCTTCGCCGCTGGCGGCTTCGAATTCGCGGAGGCGCTTTTGCTGGGTGTCTTCGTAATCGTTGAGCGCGCGCTGGCGGAGCATGGCGTCCTGCAGAATGTCCTTGAGTTCGGCGCCGGCGGCTTCGAGAGCCATGAGGAGAGCGGCGCGTTTGCCTTCGGAGTTCATGCCGGCGAGATGGGCGCTCTTCAACATGCCGGCGACTTTGAGAATGCTGTAGCCGACGTGGGGCGGATTGGCGGGCGCGGTGCGGTAGATCTCATCGAACGACTCGAAGCTCTCGATGGCGAGTCGGGGATTGGGCGGGGGATTGAGAGGGAACTGCCGGTTGCCCGGGTTTTCCGTTCTTGTGTCTTGAGCGCTTCCCTGGGAAGCTTCCTCGGTTCCATTGAAAGAGAATTGAAACAATCGTCGAAACATCCGGATACTCCAAGCGATGGACCGAGCGCCGCGGTGGCGGATGGCCATCCAAAATGTGCCCGATGGCTGCGTATTTTTCAGCTCGCTGCCGAATTCGTTAGCACTTGAGAAGTACGGTGACCGGCGTATTTCTCTCAAAAATACAGCATTATTTATTTGCAAATAAGGCCTAAAGTTCTTCGCTTCGAGTGCCGATGGATGGGGTGAAGATGGAGCAATTCGAAGCCAAGCCGCTGGAGCGTCCGTGGGTGAAATGGACGGCGCAACAGATCGCCGATCCGGTGGGGCGGCTGCGCTTTCTGCAGGCGGTGGCGCCGTGCGCGGAGGAGCCGAAGGCGAAGCGGCGGGGTAGAGCGATGGTGTGGGTTGGACTACTGCTGCTCACGGCTGCGGGGATACCACTTTCGCGGACTGTGGTGAAGGCGCAAGGGCGGAGTGTGGCGCCGACGGCGGTAGAAGTGATGGCGCCGGCAGTGGTCGAGATGGTGGCTCCGGTGCCGCAGGCTGCGGCGGGAATGGCGACGGATCCGGCGGAGAGAGCGGAGATCTGGCAGGTGGAGGGCACGACGGAGTTCGCCATCTACAGTAATGGTCTGCGGATCGAGAACCGGTACGCGACGGGGACGCGGCGGCGGAGTTATCTGAGCTTCGACGTGGCGCGGCCGGACGACTTGCGCGGCGAAGCGGGGAGTGTCCCGGTGGGGATCGTGTTCCATACGACGGAGAGCCTGCAGGCTCCGTTCGAGGCGAGCCAGAACGCGTTGTTGAAGCGGGCGGGGGAATCGCTGGCGGCATATGTGAAGCGGCGGCACTCCTACAATTTTCTGATCGACCGGTTCGGGCGGGTATACCGGGTGGTGCTGGAGAGCGATGTGGCGGATCATGCGGGGCATTCGGTGTGGGCGAACGACGAACGCTTCTACGTGAACCTGAACGAGAGCTTTCTGGGAGTGTCGCTGGAAGCGCGGACGGCGGCGGGTGGGCCGGCGGAGACGCAGGTGAGCCCGGCGCAACTGCGGGCGGCGGCGATGCTGACGGAGATGCTGCGGAAGCGGTATCACATCCCGGCGAAGAACTGCGTGACGCACGCACAGGTGTCGGTGAATCCGGCAAATATGCAGGTGGGGTATCACACGGATTGGGCGAGCAGCTTTCCGTTTGAGAGCGTGGGGTTGCCGGACAACTACGGGGCGGCATCGCCGGCGCTGCGGCTGTTCGGATTTCAGTTCGACGCGAGCTTTGCGCATCGTGGCGGCGCGAGGCTGCGGGAGAGCGCGGCGCGGACGGAGAGGGAGATGCGGGAACGGGCGGCGGTGGAGGGGGTCACGCTGGCGGCGTACCGGAAACGGCTGCAGAACCGGTATTGGGCGCTGGTGGGGATTGTGCGGCGCGGGGCGACCGTGGGGAGCGACGTAGAGTAGGGCGCTGTCACGGGGCGTCTGGTGCGGGGGCGTGTGGCTGCACGGCGTTGATTCGGAAGGCCCTGCGGGTTTTATTCAGGTGTTTACCCGATGTTGTGAAACGCAACACATGCAGGTTTTGGGACTGTAGAGCAGTTCCGCTCAGGCCGATAATTGCTCCGTTCCAACTGGTAATGCGCCGTTCGATGGAATCCTATATCTTTCAACTGTTTCGGCGGGGGAAACTACTCTCCAAACTGGGAAGGATGTTTGTCTATGAGCACTCAGACCGTCGAACCAAAGCCCGAATCGCCTGCGAAGTTAGTGCAGATCGGTTCCACCATTGAAGACACGATCCAGCAGCGGCTTGCGGAAGAACGCGCCCGGCTGGAAAAAGAAGCCGGAGTGGCGCAGCGTGAAGTGCATCACTTCAAGCGTCCGGCGGAGCGGCATTTCACCCGGGATCAGCGTGCGGAGACGACCCTGCTGTTCGGCGGGTTGACCTGGAAACACGAAAAACTGGTGCATGGAGCCCTGGAAGGTCTGGGATACCGCGCGGAAGCGGTGCCGACGCCGAATGTGAAGGCGTTCCAGGCGGGCAAGGAGTACGGCAACAACGGGCAGTGCAACCCGACTTACTTCACGGTGGGCAACCTGGTGCAATACCTGCAGAGCCTGGAAGAGCAGGGGATTCCGAAGCAGGAGATCATCGACCGGTACGTGTTCTTCACGGCGGGCGCGTGCGGACCGTGCCGCTTCGGGATGTACGAGGCGGAGTACCGGCTGGCGCTGCGCAATGCGGGTTTCGAGGGATTCCGGGTGCTGTTGTTCCAGCAATCGGGCGGGCTCTCGCAATCCGACGCCGAAGCCGGGCTGGAGATGAACATCGACTTCTTCCTGGGGATTCTGAATTCGCTGAACTGCGGCGATGTGATGAATGAAGTGGCGTACGCGCTGCGTCCCTTCGAAGTGAACGCGGGGGAGACGGACCGCAAGCTGGACGAGAGCATGGACTACTTGCACGAAGTGTTCCGCAAGAAGCGTCCGTGGAAGCTCGACGAAGGCATGGGCAAGTACCTGGGCGGCTTCAGCGATACGGCGGAGTATATCGGGAAGTTCGTGAATCAGCTGAAGGGCGACGAGTATGTGCCGGCGCTGGACCGGTGCCGGGAGAAGTTCAACGAGATCGATATCGACCGGTTGCGGGTGAAGCCGATTGTGAAGATCACGGGCGAATTCTGGGCGCAGACCACGGAAGGCGACGGCAACTTCAACATGTTCACGTTCCTGGAGCGCGAAGGCGCGCAGGTGCTGGTGGAGCCGATCGGCACGTGGATCATGTACATGATTCACCAGGTGATTCAGAAGTACAAGGATTTCAAGGGTCTGGAAGAGGGCGCGGTGCTGCCTCCGCTGTGGAAGCTGGGGACGCGCACGAAGATCGAGATTGGGTACCGGCAGAAGGTGGCGAAGCTGAAGCTGGCGGAGGCGATCTTCAAGAGCGAGTATCACAAGATCGTGAATGCGCTGGGCGGGATTGCGCATCACCTGGCGGATCAGTACGAACTGCAGCGGTTGGGGCATCCGTTCTACAATTCGCGGGCGGGCGGCGGCGAAGGCCACCTGGAAGTCGCGAAGAACATCTACTACTCGAACAAGGACCTGGCGCACATGGTGCTCTCGCTGAAGCCGTTCGGCTGCATGCCGAGCACGCAGAGCGACGGCGCGCAATCGGCCGTGGTGACGAATTACAAAGAGATGATCTACCTGCCGGTGGAAACTTCGGGCGAAGGCGAGATCAACGCGCACAGCCGCGTGCAGATGGCGCTGGGCGAAGCCAAGAGCAAGGCCAAGAAGGAATTCGCGGCGGCGCTGGACGAGACGGGGCTTACGCTGGAGCAGTGCAAGGGCTGGGTGGAAGCGCATCCGGAAACGAAGCGTCCGCTGTATCAGGTTCCCCACAAGAAGGGCGTGGTGGGCAGCGCGGCGACGTTCGTGTATCACATTCGCGAGCGCATGACCGCGGACGGATCGAAAGCAAACTAAGGGAACGAGGGCGGGGCGCAGTGCCCCGCCCGACTTGTATTTCCCGACTTGTATTCAAGGACCGAGACGACACCCATGGACAAACACTTCCTGATTGGAATGGACGTAGGCTCTACCACGGTAAAGGCCGTGGTGATTGACGCTGCCACGGAGGAGATTCTGTGGAGCGACTATCACCGGCACGACACGAAGCAGCCCGAGAAGGTGCTGGAGTTCTGCAAGCGCTTTGAAACCGAGGTCGAAGGTTTCGACACGAAGCGCTCGCGAATGTTCATCACGGGCAGCGGCGGCAACGGTCTGACCAAGAAACTGGGCGCCAAGTTCGTACAGGAAGTCAACGCGGTGTCGCTGGCGGTGGAGAAGTTCTACCCCGAGTGCGGCAGCGTGATCGAGTTGGGCGGGCAGGACGCGAAGATCATCATCTTCAAGACGGATCCGGAGACGGGCCGCAAGAAGAAGCTGCCCTCGATGAACGACAAGTGCGCGGGCGGCACGGGCGCGGTGATCGATAAGATCAACGCGAAGCTGCGGATTCCCACCGAGCAATTGTGCGAGATGGGCTATACCGGGATCAAGCTGCACCCGGTGGCGGGCAAGTGCGGCGTGTTCGCGGAGACCGATATCAACGGTCTGCAGAAGATGGGTGTGCCGCCGGACGAACTGATGGCGAGCCTGTTTGAAGCCATCGTGATGCAGAACCTGAGTGTGCTGACGCGCGGCAATACGCTATTGCCGACGGTGCTGCTGTTGGGCGGTCCCAACTGCTACATCAAGGGGATGCGGGATTGCTGGAAGGCGAACATTCCGAAGATTTGGGAAGAGCGCGGGACGGAATTGCCGGCGGGCGTGGATCCGCAGGATCTGATCAAGACGCCGGACAACGCGCAGTATTTCGCGGCGATCGGTTCGGTGGAATTCGGCAAGACGGAAGACGATCACGTGGGCCAGTACATTGGCTACGATCAGCTGGAATACTACGTGAAGTTCGGGCGCGAAGAAGAGAAGGCCAAGCGCGGCGGCGGTGTGGGTCTGGCGAAGGACGACGCGGAACTGGCGACGTTCAAAGAGAAGTACCGCACCAAGAAATTCCAGGCGACGACGTTCCAGCCGGGCGAAGTGATCGAGGGCTTCATCGGGATCGACGGCGGATCGACTTCGACCAAAGCGGTGCTGATGTCGAAGGATCACAAGCGGCGGATTCTGGCGAAGACGTATCAGCTATCGAAGGGCAATCCGATCGAGGATACGATCGAAGTGCTGCAGAAGTTGGACGCGCAGATTCGCGATCAGGGCGCGGAGTTGAAGATCCTGGGCGTGGGGACGACGGGATACGCGAAAGACATTCTGAAAGACGTGGTGGGCGCGGACGCGGCGCTGGTGGAGACGGTGGCGCACACCGAAGCGGGGCTGCACTTCTACGAAGGCGTGGACGTGATCTGCGATGTGGGCGGGCAGGACATCAAGATCATCATTCTGAAGAATGGCCGGGTGAAGGATTTCAAGCTCAATACGCAGTGCAGCGCGGGCAACGGGTACTTTTTGCAATCGACGGCGCAGGGATTCAACGTGCCGGTGGAGCAGTACGCGGACACGGCATTCGGGGCGAAGGGTTTCCCGAGTTTCGGGTATGGCTGCGCGGTGTTCATGCAGAGCGACATTGTGGATTTCCAACGGCAGGGGTGGAAGCCGGAAGAGATCATGGCGGGCTTGTGCAACGTGCTGCCGAAGAACATCTGGCTGTACGTATCGCAGATTCCGAACCTCTCGGCGATTGGCACGCGGTTCCTGCTGCAGGGCGGCACGCAGTACAACCTGGCGGCGGTGAAGGCGCAGGTGGACTTCATTGAATCGCGCTTCAAGGGCAAGGAGACGATGGCGGACGTGATCGTCCACGAGCACTGCGGCGAGGCGGGCGCGATTGGCGCGGCGCTGGAAGCGGGGCGCTTGTGGGACAACGGACGGGTGAGCACGTTCATCGGGCTGGAGGCGTGCGCGAACATTCTGTACAAGACCACGCGCGAAGAAGCGACGCGGTGCTACTTCTGCAAGAACAAGTGCCTGCGCACGTTCATCGATGTGAAGACGTCGCAGATTCCGGCGGATTATAAGCGTCCGAAAAAGACGAAGGTGCCGCTGGAAGAGGGCGCGCAACGGCTGATCATCGCCACCTGCGAAAAAGGCACGGTGGAGAACGTGGAAGAGATGCGCGGCATCAAGGGCGGGCTGGACAAGATCAAGAAGGCCAATCCGAACTTCGTGGAGATTGCGGCGAAGCAGGTGTTCCGCGTGCCGGAGATCCCGAGCGTGGCGGACCCGCTGCCGAAGTTCCAGATTACGACGGCGCAGAAGCAGCGCGCGGCGCTGATGAAGAAGCGGTCGGAGATCCGGATTGGAATGCCGCGGGTGCTGAACATGTACTCGCAGACGCCGATCTTCACGGGCTACTTCGCGTCGCTTGGGATCAAGGCCGAGAACATGGTGTTCAGTGAATACACCAGCGAAGAGATGTACAAGGAAGGCGCGAAGCGGGGGGCGATCGACCCGTGTTTCCCGAGCAAGCTGGGGATTCCGCACGTACACAATCTGCTGTACAAGGCGCACGCGAAGAAGCCGCTCGACATCATCTTCTTCCCGATGATCGACTGCCTGACGAGTCCGCTGTCTCACATTCAGGCGACGCGCACGTGCCCGACGGTGGCGACGACTCCGGCGGCGGTGAAGGCGGCGTTCGTGAAGGAAGGCGATCTCTTCAAAGAGAAGGGCATTCGCTTCCTGGACACGTTTGTGAATCTGAGCAAGGCCGATTTGTTCGAACGGCAGATGTACGAAGAGTTCAAGGACATTTTCGGGTTGAGTCCGGAAGAGAACAAGCGCGCGGTGGAGGCTGGATACCGGGCGTTGGAATACTTCGACAACGTGACGATGCGGGGCGCGGCGCGCGAGGTGCTGGATCAACTGGAGCGCGAGGACCGGCTCGGCGTGGTGTTGCTGGGGCGGCCGTATCACAACGATCCAGGCGTGAATCACGAGATTCTGGAAGAGTTCCAGAAGCTGGGATACCCGGTGTTCGCGCAGGATTGTCTGCCGATCGACGACGATCTGGTGTGGCGCCTGTTCGGGCCGGAAGTGGAATCGGGCGAGTGCTCGGGACCGCTGGCGATCAACGACGTGTGGAAGAACAGCTACAGCGAAAATACCAGCCGGAAGGTATGGGCCGCGAAGTATGTGGCGCGGCATCCGAATCTGGTGGCGCTGGAGCTTTCGAGCTTCAAGTGCGGACACGACGCGCCGATTTATTCGGTGGTGGAAGAGATCGTGGAGCACTCGGGCACGCCGTATTTCTGCTTCAAGGATATCGACGAGAACAAGCCCACGGGGAGCATCAAGATCCGCGTGGAGACGATCGGGTACTTCCTGAAGCGGTACCGCGAGGACATCGTGCGCAACAAGGTGAAGGTGGACACGATCGACGAGCAGTTGAAGGAGTTCGAGGCGCGGTTGCGGCGGCAGATGCTGCGGGACAAGATGGACGATTCGCGCGTGCAGGAGAGCTTCGAGAATGGGTCGATGCCGCAGATTCACGTGAGCATCGGCGCTCTGGCGGCGAGCAATCCGGCGGCGGCGCGGGTGAGCGGGGATTAGGCGGTAGGCAGTTACGAACTGAAAACGCCCGGCCACTTCGGTGGACCGGGCGTTTCTGCGTTACAGCAGAGGATCTAGAGAGCGGTGGCGGAGCGCCAGGCGGGGTTCCACCCGAACGTTTGGATGGCCTTGTCGCTCAACGCTGCCCCGCCTGATTCGGCGACATTGTAGATTCCGCGCGCGCCTCGGGTGACGGCCAGTTCGGCCGCTTTGGCGGCGGCATCGACATGGACGGAGCCAGGGGCGATGGGGGCATCAAATCCCGTGCCAGGCCCGTAGAGCAAGCCATAGCGGAGGACCAGGCCTTCGAGCGGAGCCTCGGTGACCTGACGTTCCAGGCTCAGCACTCCCTGCACCGTCTCGCCATAGACCGGATGGGTTACCGGCAGCAGCGGGTCCGTCTCCGGGTGTGGTGTTGCGCCCTCGTCATAGATGAACGAGATGCTCTGGGCAATCAAGCGGCGGGCTCCGGCGTGCAGGGCGGCGGCGACCAGGTTCTGTGTGCCAAGGTTGCGAAGGCGGGCATTGCGGGCAAGTGCAGCCGTCATTTGGCTGGCTTCGAGCGCGTAGGGGAGGTCGGTGAGCTGGTGGATGACGACGTCCGGGCGGATCTGGGACAGATGGTCCCGCAGGGCATCGGCGTCGAAGACATCGACCACGACGGGTTCGACGCCGGAGTGCTTCAGTTGCGCGGCCTTGTCCACGGATCGAGTGGAGCCGAAGACGCGCCAACCGTTCTCGAGAAGGAGGGGGGCGAGGCGGCGGCCGATGGCGCCGGAAGCGCCGGCAAGGAAGATACAGGCAGTCATAAGCATTCTCCGAAATCGCGGGCAGGTGTCCGCTTCCAATCCGGCACCCCGTGAGGGGGTGGCGGCAGGTTTTGGCGTTCAGGCGATTCCGGTTTCCGCCGTTCGCCTCAGTGCTGGTACCAGCATACCTGGAGGCGGCAGGTGGTTACGAATAGAAAGCGCCCGGACAGTTCGGTGGAGCGGGCGTCGTCTTCAGTTGGTCGGCATCCGCGCGTTATGATGTGAATGGTGAAAGTCAGAGACTTGATCCACCAACTCGAATCTGCAGGCTGGATGCTGAAAGCAATCAGAGGCAGTCACCGACAGTTTCGGCACCCTCAGAAGGGGATGGTGGTAACGGTTCCTGGACATCCGGGTAAAGATGTGCCCATTGGAACCCTGAAGGCGATTCTTCGGAGTGCTGGTCTGGAGAGGGAGCAAGATTGATGATGTATACGGTCATTTATGAAAAAGGGCCTTCCTCATGGGGGGCTTATGTCCCCGATCTTCCCGGCGTGATTTCCGTAGGTGACTCACGCGAGGAAGTCGAAAGTTTGATCCAGGAAGCGATTGAGTTCCATCTCGAAGGGATGAGGGAAGAAGGCTTGCCGATTCCAGAGGCATCGAGCTTCGCCGGCCTGGTTGAGATCGATTCAGCGGCGTAATCTCATGACGTGGGATCGCGCGTACGCTAATCTGAAGCAGACATTTGTTCCAGGAAGCGAGATCAAGAGGTCGAACTCGGGTCGGACATACTGTGTGGATTCCTGGTTTGATGAGGATGGCCAAGAGAATCTGCGATACACCGTCGCGAACAAGGTGATACCTGTCGTCTGGATTCGGGTGTCCTTTGAGCAGTTGATGACTGAGGGCGAGCTGCGAACGGCATGGTTCATCGCGCGGTTCTATGACGGCAAGGACCTTGGTGGCTGTAATTTCACGACGATTGGCGCTTTGTTGTGCGGCATCGGTGTCGCGGTAAAGGCTAAGCGCGGGCTCTATCGGCTAAAGTCCTAGTTGCTCGCAGTCAATTCCCGGTAGCGGCGATGGCGCCGAGGAGGGAGTTGACCTGGGCGGGGTCGCCGGTGAAGAGGGTGCGGGGCATCTGGCGGTAGCGGAGTAACTGGCGGTAGATGGCGTCTTCGAGGGTGGAGTTGATGCCCCAGCCGCCGAGGTATTGGAGGCGGAGATCGATATCGCGGTTGATCTCCGCGCCGGCGCTCCAGGCGCCGAGGTCGGCGTTCTGACCGGCGTAGTTGGAGAGCAGGTCGGTGATCGAGCCGACGCCGATATCGAGGAGCGACTGCTTGACGGGGGCGTAATCGGGGCGGTCGAGGCGGGCCTGCATTTCGGAGACGTTGATGGTGGGCTGCTCGAGGTGTCCCATGAAGACCATGTCGTAGCCCTGGCCGTTGACGGTGTTGGCCCAGATGGTGGAGTGGGGGAAGGCTTCGAAGAAGGTGGCGAGTTCGCTCTTGACGGTGCGCACGTCGCTTTCATAGAGGGGCACGTAGAGGGTGAAGAGTCCGCCGGGGTTGAGGTGGGCCTTGACGGAATCGAAGTACTCCTTGGAATAGATGGCGGCGGTGCCTTTGGCGAAGACGTCGAGGGGGTCGCTGGCGATGATGTCGAACTTGTCCTTGGTGGTGAGGAGGTAGTGGCGCGCATCGTCGAAGACGACGTGGGTCTTGGGGTTGAGATAGACCTCGTAGTTGTACTTGCCGAAGTACCTGGTGGAGGTGGGCGGGATGACGGGTTCGATTTCGCAGACGGTGATGTGTTCGATGCCGGGGTAGCGGGTGAAGGTACCGGCGCTGACGCCGGCTCCGAAGCCGATGCCGAGGACGCTCTTGGGGTTGGGGTGGAGCATGCCCGGCAGATGGCCGACCATGCGCTGGAGCTTCATGTCATAGAGTTCGGTGGTGGCTTCGACGTGGCCGTTGACATCGATTTCAGTGGCGCCATCGGCCCACTTGGTGATGGCGACGGAAGAGTTGCGGCCTTCGATGGTGTAGAGGACTTCGCTGCGTCCGGCGTTGAGGGCCATGCGGCGTCCATAGGCGATGAGTTCGCCGGGGACGGGGGCGAGGTTGGACGAGAGCCAGGCGGTGAGGACGACGGAGGCGGCGAGGGCGGCGGCGACGCTGGGGGAACTCTTGGCGCGGACGTAGGGGACGAGGATGATGAGGCCGCCGGCGAGCGAGACCCAGAGGAGGACGCGCTGCGAATTCTGGGTGCCGATCCAGGGGACGAGGGCGAGGGAGACGATGAGGGCTCCGAGAATGGCGCCGAAGGTGTTGGCGGCGTAGATACCGCCGACGGACTCACCGGGGTCTTCCCCGGGGCGGGCGATGGCGGCGATGGCGAAGGGGAAGCTGGCGCCCCAGAGGATGGTGGAGGGGAGGATGGCCCAGAGGCAGCGCACCATATCGAGCTGGAAGGTGTGCCAGGGGCTTTGGGTGAGGAGCGGGTTGATGGGCCAGTAGGGGAGCGACGTGGAGATGATCCAGGCGGTCCAGGCGATGCCGAGCGTGAGCAGGAGTTGCGACCAGGCTAGGGCGAGGCGGGGACGGAGGGAGCGGAGGAGGATGGAGCCGAGCGCGCTGCCGAGGGCGAGACCGATGAGGAAGACGGCGAGGATGATGGAGAAGATGTAGACGGTAAGGCCGAGGAGCATGCCGAGGAGGCGGGTCCAGACGACTTCGGCGCCGAGGGCGGTGGCGCCGCTGATGGCGATGGCGGTGAAGATGGTCCAGCGGGGGATGCCATCGGAATCGGTGGCCTCGGCAGTGGTAAGGGCGGGGGCGGGGCCTTCGGGGACGCTGGCTTCGGCGGGGGTGCGCGCGGCCATGGCGAAGCTGGCGAGGGCGACTACGAGGTTGATGGCGGCGGCGGCGTAGGTGGCGATCGCCATGTTGTAAATGCGGAGCAGATAGAAGCCGGCGAGGAGGCAGCCGAGCACGGCGCCGACGGTGTTGCCGCCATAGAGGAGGCCGTACCAGCTGACGCCGTTGGGCGTGGATTTGAGCCAGCGCACGATGGCGGGGAGGGAGGCGCCCATGAGGATGGTGGAGGGCAGCAGGCAGATGGCGGAGAGCAAGCCGCGCAACAGGAAGCCGGGCATGCCGTGTTCGGCGCCGGCGATGTAGGCCATGTTGACGAAGGGCAGGATGAGGTGGACGAGGATGGCGGTGGCGCCGATGCCGAGTTCGAGGTAGGCGTAGATGCGCAAGGGGTGCTGTCCGGCGAGCGGGATGCGCGGGAACCAGACGCTGCCGATGCAGAGTCCGCCCATGAAGGTGGCGAGCAGGAAGCCGAGCGACACGGCGGTAGAGCCAATGGCGAGTTGGAGGTCCTGATACCAGACGGTCTCATAGATCAGCGCGGAGCAGCCGCTGCCGGCGAAGAGGACGAGCAGCAGGGGCAGGTAGCGCGTGGCGTCGGCCGGAGCCGCTTGCGTATTTTGAGACATAGGGATAGAGAAAGAGTAACCTACAGGACGAATCGGCG
>CAIRBY010000014.1 GCA_903876865.1 uncultured Acidobacteriia bacterium | reverse complement strand
GTATTCTCTGTGTTTGAAGCATGCGCTAAATCCGGCGGGGCGAAAAGAACGCCCCGATCCCTGCTGCTCAGCGCCGGGATCCACGCCGCGGTGCTGCTCCTGTTGGTCCAGGCGCCCGCGCAGATGGCGAAACTCCCTCCCCGTTACGCGCTGACCACGCTCTTCCTGCCCCCCGCAGCCACAGTACCTCCGGTCCAACCGTACCGCCTAAAGGTGCGTGTGCTGGTTGCGCCCCCGGCCGCCAAGAGCTTCACCTTGCCGGCGCATGCTTACTCAAAGCCAGTTGCCGAACTGCCGGCTGCGCCATTGCCTGTCTCGCCAATGCCTGTCTCGTCAGTGCCCGCCGTGCCACTTCCCGCCGCCAGTCCGCAACCAGTTCCGGTTTTGGAGCCGGCACCCATAATTCAACCCGCCCCCTCCGCGCCTCGTCTCGCAGTCTTTGGCGCGGCGGCATCGGCCCGGCCCGCGCCCCCGCGCGCCAATGCACTGCCGGTCGGCTCCTTCGAAGTTCCACCATCGACTGCGGTCCCAAGCCTGGTACCCATGCCACAGCGCGAAGCTGGTTTCGGCCCCCCCTCTCTCCCGGCGGAACAGCGGACCTTTGGACCGCCTCTCCAGCAGGCTGGGTTTGAACAGTCACCTTCTACGCCGTCCGCCCGCCGCGGGATTTCTTCCGCGACAGCCGGGGTAGGCGGCGGTTTCGGCGGCGCCTCCCCGGCGGCGGCCATCCCCGTAGCCACCCGCGCCACTGCCGCTTCCACCCCGTTCGATACCGCGCGTTCCGCCGCACCCGCCAGCCCGCTCGCCGCGTCGCGCACCGGACTTGGCGGCTTCACACCCGTCGAAATCCTCTCCAAACCGCGACCGCAGTACACCGACGATGGCCGCCGAGCCCGCGTGGAGGGGGAAGTCACCCTCGAAGTCCTGTTCGCCGCTTCCGGGAAGACCCGCGTCCTACGCGCCTTGAGCAGGTTGGGACATGGACTGGATGAGAGCGCCCTGCGCGCCGCCGAAGAGATCCGCTTCCGCCCTGCCATGCGCGAGGGACGTCCGGAGGATACCGTTGCTACCGTTCGAATCGATTTCCGCCTGGCTTATTGATATGTCTCGACACACCTGCACTCGCCTGCTCGCCTTGAGTCTCTTCGCCGTCGCCAGCCCTGTTTCCGTAGCGCGTGCCGCCGACAGCAACGCCGCCATCGACAATCTGCTCGACCGCATCGTACAGCAGGAGCAGGCGCTGGTGGAGCATCTCCGCCTGAAGAGCGCGGTGGTAGAGACCTACATCCAGGAAATGGGCGACACCCCCGGCGCCAGTGAACTCAGCATCCGCGACCATTATTTTCTCGGCCGCCTGGATCTAGCCAAGGGCCTCAACTATGTCCCGCTCGTAGCCCGCAGTGACACCAAGGGCTCGCGCCTGGCATTTCTCAAGAAGACACCCGCCGTCTTCGTCCCCAGCGGCTTCGCCCAGATGGTGATGCCGGACCGCGATGGCTTCAATCGCCAGAACTACCAACTCGAATACGTCCGCCGCGAATTTCTCGGCGAGGTGCGCTGC
>CAIRBY010000013.1 GCA_903876865.1 uncultured Acidobacteriia bacterium | reverse complement strand
GCCTTCGTCCGGTCTTCGAACCCCTTCTCGTGCTGCCCCAGCATATGATACGACCCGCCCCGCGCCACATACACTTCCGGATTCTTCGGGTCCAGTTGCACCGCTTCGTTGCGGTCCACGAGCGAGTCCTGCAGCTTCTTCAAGCGCACGTACACCGCGCTCCGCGCCATATAAATCCGCGGATCCTTCGGGTCGCGCCGGATCGATTCCGTGTAATCCTCCACCGCCCCTTCGTCGTCGTGCAGCCGTTCCCGCACCGCCCCGCGCACCCGCCACGCCCGCAGATCCTTCGCGTCCAGCTTCAGCGCCTGATTCAGATCCTCCCGCGCATGCGCGAAATCGCCGAACCCCGTATATGCCAGCGCCCGCTCCACCCAGCAGACTTCGTGATCCGGCTTGTGCTCGATGCAGGAATCCAGATCCTCCACCGCGTCCCGGTACTTGCGCTGCTCCGCCCGCGCGATCCCGCGCCCCAGATACGGCTCCGGATTGTCCAGCCGCAGCTTGATCGCCTGCGTGAAATCCTCTTCCGCTTTGTCGAACTGCCGCGTCGCGCTGTACGCCTTGCCGCGCCCGTTATAAACCTCGGTCCGCTCCACCTTCAGGTTCAGCGCCACCGTGTAATCGTGAATCGCCCGCTCGTACTGCTCCGCCGTCAGGAACGCATCGCCCCGCGCCACGTAATTCTCGCCCCCGCCCGGCTGCAACTCGATCGCCTTGTCGAAATCCGCCAGCGCCTTCGCCGCCTCGCCCTCCGCCTGATAATCCTTCCCCCGCAAGCGGTATGCGTCCGCGTTCGTCGGGTCCGCCTGCAGCGCTTCCGCATACGCCGCCAGCGCGTCTACCCGCTGCCCCCCTTCGTCCGCTTTCTTGCCGCGCAACAGCGCCGCCTGCGACTTCTTCTTGTCTGGTTTCTGATCCGCGCCTTGGGCGGGAAGCAGCAATCCCACCAGTGCCAGCGGTACCGCCAGCCAAGCCGCTCGGATGGAAGCTGTAGTGCGTGTCAAGGTGAGTAGGGCCTCTAAAATATTGTATACTCAGGGTGCAGTTCAATTGGTGCAGTTCAATTCTTCGTTGGTGCACGGGAAGCTGGTGAGATTCCAGCACAGCCCCGCTACTGTAAGCGCGGAGATTCAGTGCGATAAGCCACTGTTCCGAAACCGGAATGGGAAGGCAGCCTGAGTCGTGGATGCGTAAGTCAGGAGACCGGCCAGCGAGCGATACACCATTCGGCTCTCGAGGGAGGAGCCCGAAATGAAACATTACGCTCCAGGCCGTTTGGCCTGCATCTTGACTATTTCCGCCTGCTTCTCGGCCGCCTGCTTTGCAGACTCCGAAATCACGGGTAAGATCATAGACCCTTCCGGCGCACCCATCGCCGGCGCTCAGGTAGCCGCCGTCAATCGCGTCGGACTCCTCTCGCAGACCACCACCGGCCTCAACGGTACGTTCCGCCTCCAGGCCCCCGAGTCCCCCGCCACCCAACTCGTCGTCGCCGCCCCGGGCTTCACCACCCGTACTCTGCCGCCTGACCAGCCGGCCCCCATCCAACTCGAAATCGCTCCCCTCTCCGATTCCATCCAGGTCGTCGGCTCCACCATCGAAACTCCCGCCAGCCTCCAAGCCTCCTCCACCGATACCGTCCCCGCCACCCGCGTCCGCCAGAGCAATGAACCCTTCGCCGTCGATCTCCTCCGCTACGTTCCCGGCGTCGCCTTCAACCAGTCCGGCTCCTCCGGAGGCGTCACCAGCCTCTTCCTCCGCGGCGGCAATTCCAACATGACCCTCGTGCAACTCGATGGCGTGCCCATCAACTCCTTCGGCGGCGCCTTCGATTTCGCCCATATCCCCGCCGAAGCCGTCGATCACATCGAGTTCATCCGCGGCGCCCAATCCGCCGTCTATGGCTCCTATGCCAATGCCGGCGCTGTCGATTTCATCACCCGCCAGCCCCAATCCGCGCCCCGCTTCGATCTCCTCGCCGAAGGCGGCTCCCACAACGAGCGCCGCTTCGCCCTCACCGGCTCCGCCACCCTCGCCGGCTTCGCCATCCTTGCCTCCGCCTCCCGCATCGATACCGATGGCCTCGTCCGCAACAACGATTACCGCAACCAGAATCTCCTCCTCCACATCTCCCGCCGCTTCGGCCGCCAGCGCCTCTCCTTCCACGGCTACTTCGATTCCAACGATGTAGGCGAGCCCGGCCCCTTCGGCTCCAACCCCAAACACATCTTCACCGCCATCGATACCGTCAGCCGCGGACGCAACAACTTCTCCGAATACGGCGTCCACTGGGAAGCAGACCTCACCCCCCGCATCCGCCAGGAACTCTTCGGCAGCTTCTTCCTCGATAACAGCGGCTACCTCAGCAAATACGGCTCCAGCTTCGAAAAGGACCTCCGCGGACAAGCCGAGGCCCGCACCATCGCCGGCATCTCCCGCCACGACACCGCCTCCTTCGGCGTCACCGCCGGACGTGAGCAGGTCACCGATAGCTACATCACCAACTCCTCGTACTCCACCTTCCCCCTCAACCGCAATGAAGTCGCCGTCTATGCCGAGAACCGCTACGAGCTCGCCGGACGCCTCTTCCTCAGCGCCGGCCTGCGCGCCGAATTCATCCGTACCCCCGCCGTCCCCGGCGATGGCTACTCGCGCCCCAACTTCCCCCAGAACAACCTCGCCCGCGTCAATCCCAAACTCTCCGCCGCCTACATCCTCCCCGGCGCCACCCGCCTCCACTCCTCCTTCGGCATGGGCCTGCGGCCGCCCACCGGCTTCGAACTCGCCTTCACCAATAACCCCGCCCTCAAGCCCGAGCGCACCCGCGGCGTCGATGCCGGCATCGAACGCAAATTCGGCTCCCTGCTCCTCCTCGATGCGACGTACTTCTACAACCGCTACTATGATCTGATCGTGACCCTCGGCGGCTCGCTCACCACCCTCAGCCACTACCAGTCCGCCAACCTCGCCAACTCCCAGGCCCAGGGAGGCGAATTCTCCGCCCGCCTGCGCCCCGCCCGCTGGCTCTTCCTCACCGCCTCCTACACCCGCCTCGAAACCCGAATCCTCTCTCTCGATGGCTCGCTCAACCAGGCGCCCCTCCCCTATACCGTCGGCCAGCAGCTCACCCGCCGCCCCGAAAACTCCGGCAACTTCGTCGCCACCTACACCCGCGGACGCCTCGCCGCCAACCTCACCACCTACCTCCGCGGACGCACCCTCTTCGAAGAGCCCAACTACGGCGCTTCCCAGGGCTTCTTCTGGGACCCCGGCTTCGCCAACGTCGGCCTCAATCTCAACTACCGCCTCGGCCGCGGCGTCACCGCCTACTGCAACCTGCGCAACGCCCTCAACAAAAACTACGAAGAGGTCTTTGGCTATCCTTCTCCCAGACTCAACTTCGTCAGCGGCTTCAAATGGTCTATCGGTAAGGACCGCTAAAAACATGAGTGAGGCTCAAGAAAAAAACGCCGAGGATCTCCAACAATGAGTGAACAACCCTTCGATCAACCCCGCCTCGCCATCAACCGCGTCTACACCCGCCAGGGCGATACCGGCGATACCGGCCTCGTCGGCGGACAGCGCGTCCACAAAGACTCCCTCCGCATCGAAGCCTACGGCACCGTCGATGAGCTCAACTCCGTCCTCGGTCTCGCCCGCTCCACCACCGGCCAGCTCGCCGTCTCCCAACCGCGCCTCGCCATCCTCGCCGCCATCCTCCTCCGCGTGCAGCACGAACTCTTCAACCTCGGCTCCATCCTCGCCACCCTCCCCGAAGACGTCCACCCGCGCCAACCCCGCGTCACCGATCGCGAAATCGCCCAGCTCGAATCCGAGATGGACGCCATGAACGAAGACCTGCCCCCGCTCCGCTCCTTCGTCCTCCCCGGCGGCAGCCGCCTCGATGCCGAACTCCACCTCGGCCGCACCATCTGCCGCCGCGCCGAGCGCATCACCATCTCGCTCAGCCGCACCGAATCCGTGCCGCCCGAAGCCATTCGCTATCTCAACCGCCTCAGCGATGCCCTCTTTATCTGGAGCCGCTGGGCCGGTCACATTTCCGGTTCCCCCGAAACTCTCTGGGAGCCAAACCAGTCCGCCTCCGGGCAGACGAATAAGTGATAATAAATCTTTAGGAGAACTCTATGCAGAAGAATATGAGGCCCGCCGCCTCCGGTCTCACTGTCCTCGGTGCCGTGGCTCGTCTCTTGCCCCACCTCCCCAATTTCTCGCCCGTGGGCAGCCTCAGCATCTTTGCCGGCGCCCGCATGCGCGGCTGGCAAGCCTACGCGCTGCCGCTCGCTCTGATGGCCGTCACCGACCCGTTCGTCGGTGGCTATTCCGCTGCCACGCCTCTCATCTACGCCAGCTTCCTCATCAACGTCTGGATCGGCTCCCGCCTCCGCGGCACCGTGAACCCCCTATGGATCGGCACCGGCGTCGCCGCCGGCAGCATCCAGTTCTTCCTCCTCACCAACTTCGCCTGGCTCGCCGGTAGCGCCATGTACCCGCACTCTCTCGCCGGCGTCATGCAGTGCTACGCCGCCGCGCTGCCCTTCT
>CAIRBY010000012.1 GCA_903876865.1 uncultured Acidobacteriia bacterium | reverse complement strand
TGCCCGTGCTCATCCTCGGCATGTCGCACGGCCTGATCCACCTGCACGGCTCCCCGTGGATTCAACTGGCGCTCACCCTCCCGGTGATCTTCTACGCCGGCTCCCCGTTTTACAACGCCGCCTGGCGCGCGCTGCTCCACCGCGATGCCAACATGAACTCGCTGATCTCGCTCGGCACCGGCGCGGCCTTCCTCTACTCGCTCTTCGAAACCCTGCGCGGCGGGCATGAGGTCTACTACGAAGCCGCCGCCGTGATCATCACCCTGGTGCTGCTCGGGCGGACACTCGAAGCCCGCGCCCGCAGCCGCGCCGGCGAAGCCATCCGCAAACTGATGGACCTGCAACCGCCCGTGGCCCGCATTCTCCGCGAGGGCGTGGAGGTCGAAGTGGCCGTCGCCGAGGTGCTCCCCGGCGACCTGGTGATCGTGCGGCCAGGCGACCGCATCCCGGTGGATGGCACCGTGACCGAAGGCGCCTCCACGGTGGACGAATCCCTGCTCACCGGCGAAAGCCTCCCGGTGGAGAAGGAGCGCGGCGCGAACGTCTTCGCCGGGACCATCAACCGCACCGGCGGCTTTCAATACCGCACCACCAAGGTGGGCCGCGGCACCGTGCTGCAACAGATGGTGGAACTGGTGAAGCAGGCGCAGGGCGCGCGTGCGCCCGTCGCCCGCCTGGCCGATACCGTGAGCGGCTACTTCACGCTGGGCGTGCTGCTCGCCGCGCTCGTCACCTTCGGGGCGTGGCTCTGCTTCGCGCCCTTCGCCATCGCCATGGTCAATGCCGTGGCCGTGCTGATCATCGCCTGCCCCTGCGCGCTCGGCCTGGCCACGCCCACCGCCATCATGGTCGGCACCGGACGCGGAGCCCAACAGGGAATTCTGATCAAGGGCGGCGAGGCGCTGGAGATGGCGCACCGCATCGACACGATCCTGTTGGATAAGACCGGCACCATCACCACCGGAAAGCCGCGCGTCACCCGCATCGAAGCTGCCGCGCCATTCACGGAGGATGAGGTGCTGCGCCTCGCCGCCTGCGCCGAACAATACTCGGAGCATCCCTTGGGGAAAGCGATCGTGGAGGCGGCACGCGACCGCGGACTCGCGCTCACCGCCACCAGCGAATTCGCCGCGCAATCCGGCCTCGGCGTGCGCGCACGCGTCGAGGGACGCGAAATCGTGGTCGGGCGACCCGGCGCCACAGTCACCGTGGATGGAGTGCGCGCCGGAGCGATCGAACTCGCCGACACCGTGAAGCCCGAAGCCGCCGCCGCCGTGCGCAGGCTGCGCGACATGGGCCTCCAGGTCTGGATGATCACCGGAGACCGGCAGGCTACTGCGGACGCGGTGGCGCGCGGAACCGGGATCGAACACGTGCTCGCCGAGGTTCTGCCCGAAGGCAAAGTGGATGCCGTGAAGAAATTGCAGGCCGGCGGCCACAAGGTCGCCATGACGGGGGACGGGGTCAATGATGCCCCCGCGCTGGCTCAGGCCGATCTCGGCATCGCCATGGGCGCCGGCACCGATGTGGCCATCGCCGCCAGCGGCATTACCCTGATGCGGGGAGATCTGCACGGTGTGGCCGATGCGCTCGAGCTTTCCAACCGCACCATGCGCATCATCCGCCAGAATCTGTTCTGGGCCTTCGCTTACAACGTGATCGGCATTCCGGTCGCAGCGCTTGGCCTGCTCTCCCCCATGGTGGCATCGGCCGCGATGGCGCTCTCCAGCGTGACCGTCGTTTCCAACAGCCTGCGCCTTAAGTGAGCAAGAGTGGCACCGGTTGCCAACCGGTGCGCAGGATACCATCCTGCCCCACAAAAGTCGGCGGCCTGCCGCCGGCTTACTTCGAGGTCCACCACTCCGGGATCGGGACCTTACCCGCGGTGGGAATGCCGAGTTTGCGCAGCCCGCGTGCAATGTCCGGGGCAAACTCCTCCAGCAGGTTCCGCGCCGCCATGCCGCCGAAGATCATGAGCGCGCGCTGCCCGCCATGCGTCACATCGTGGAAGCCATCCGGCATATACGCATTCCCCACAAAGCCGCCCGCCGCCGCACCCGCGAAATTAGAGACCGCCAGCGTGGCGCGCCCGCCATCCGTACGGTCCACGATCGAGTAGCCCAGCGCGTGTACCAGCCTGCCGGCAAAAGACGTGCTCTTCGCCGGTTGATAGCGTGGATCTTCGTGCAGCAGGGCGCTCGCGGCGAAACTTGCAGTGCTCTGCGCCGCATGGCGCGCATAGTGGTCGCCCACATTGCGCGCGTACGCGGGCATTCCCTGCCGCCACTCGTTGGGAAAAGCGTTGGGAGGATTCCAGAGCCGGATTCCCGCCGTGACACTGGTCAGCAGCGCCGCCCGCGGCCCGAAAACCGGACGTTCGAAGAAGCTGAATTTCTCCACCACACTCAGAGGGGGTTTGGAGAACCCCTGCGCCGCCGCCGAACCCACACAGAGGCTCAGGACCGTCGCGAACGAAAATATCGAGGAAAGCCTCATATAACTTAGACGCACCCTACCGCGCAAGAAACATTTTATTTTCACACGCACGGCCATCACGCAGTCCACATCGATCAGCACCCAACATACACTGCCCCCGCTCAGTTCCCGCCGACAACGTGTTTGTTTAACTCGACATGCAGGCGCAGCGAGGCAATCCACAGGGGACCGCGCTGTTCGTTGTATGCCGGATTGGAGACATGCTGCAGATCCACCGTGGCGAAGAAACCCTTGAACAGCTGGGCGCAATAGTACGATTCTTCGATGGTCTCCGGCGCATATTGCAGCCGCCCGTCGCCAATCAGGAAGTCCGTCCCGCCGCGCGCCAGGTAAAGCGCGTGCACGCCGGAGATCCCCGCCACAGTCAGTTCCGTTCCCGCGGAATCGTTGGCTCGGCCCCAGCGCTCCCCACCCACAGAGATCCCCCCGGTGGCCAGCCGGTCGATTGCGGTGAAGGCGAAGCTCTCCGTCTTCCCGTCATTCCATCCCAGGCGGGCGAACAGGCCCACGCCCTTCGCGATCTCCTGCTCGGCATTCACGCCGAAGCCGTATTTCAAGGCGCCGTTGCGCCGCGTGTCGCTCACCACCGGCGGCACGCCCGCGAGGGCGGCGAGGCGCACCGCGTCGGCGTAAGTCCCGGCATCGGCGTGGTTGCGGAAATGCAGCAGGCGCACCGTACCCGCATGCTCGCGCACGCGGAAACGATACTCGCCCTCGAAGACATCGCCCCGGTTGCGGAAGAGGCGGCGGTCGAAGCGCAGTCCGTTGGCATCCCGCGGCATGGCGGCGCTGGCGTAGCGCAGAGACCAATGCTTCAGATGCAGTTCGTGAACCCAGCCCCAGGTGTAGCCGCGCACGTCCGCCGGGTAATCCCACGCGCCGTTGAACATCACACCCCAGCCCAGAAACTGCGTGCGCGGGTCGTGCGAGTAGCGGTTGTCGTCGAAGAAATCCGTGAGCGTGAAGCGCCCCGCCGAAACGCTGTACCGGTTGACCGCGCGCCTGCCCGCGAGTTGATTCTGGTCGCTTTCGACCGCCTCCGTCTCGCCGCCGAGCGCGACATCCTGCGACACATACAGCCGCGCCAGATACGGTTTGGGGGTGGCCGAAGCCACACGCGGCAGTTCTCCGTTAGAAGAGTTGGCAAGACCGTTGACGCCGCTGAAACCGCGTCCGCCGGCGATCTCCGGATCGAAATAGAGCTGCGTGTTCTGCCCCAACCGCAGTCCCAGAAAGAGCGTGGACGTGAGCGAAACATCGTGCTCGGCGTAGCTCTGCAAGCTGAAGGGACCGGAATAGGGCGCGGGAAACGTGCCGTGCGTCTGGCCGACCGAGGTCGCCTGGAAGAAGAGATTCCAACGCTCCGGAGCGGGATTCGCGGCCGGGCCGGCAGGCGTCTGCGCCGCCGCGCCGCCGCACAGCAGCAGCACGCCGCACCACATCCCCGTCATTCGCTTCCACAATCCCGCTCGCATCGGTGGGTTGCCCAGTATCTTCCCAGTCTACCGCACGGCCAGCGAGAAGCACTGTAACTGATTTGTTATGCGCGAGTTACTGTGTTATTGGCCGAGCACCGTGAGCTTGGCCGCGGCGCTTGCCACGCCGCCCACCGTCACCACCACATCCTGCACTCCGGCAGGCACGGTGGCGGGCACCACGAAGTTGATCTGCGTCACCCCCGCCAATCCGCTGGGCACGCCATAGAAAGAAACAGTTGCCGCAACGCCGCCCACGGTTAGGGTGAGCGGCTGGCGCGATTTCGGCAGGCGCGAGAGCGCCGTGGTGGAGGCGGGCGCCGCACCCGTCGCCAGAGTCGGCGTAAGATCGCCGTCACCGGTGATGAAGGCGAGCAGAGTGTCGCCCGGTTTGCCCGAGGAATTGGGCGCGACCGAAAGATCGGGCGCGGTGAAGATCCCCGGCGCGGTCACCGAGATCTGGAAGCGGTAGAAGGCCACCAGCCCGTTGTTATTGACCGCCAGCACCGCCGGCCCTGCCCCGGCTTCATAGGGAATCTGAACCACGATCTGCTTCGGCAACACGTAATAGAGCGGCGCCGTGATCCCGTTCACAGTGGCCGAGACACCGGCCAGACTGAGCGGCAGCGGCAGCAAGGCCGCTAGCTGCGTGGTGGGCGCCAGATTGTCTCCGGCGACATAGAGGTACATCCCGGGCGCAGCGGCGCTGCCGTAGGAGGCCGCGTTCGCGACGCCATTGATCGTGATCGCGTTGGAACTGCCCACCACAAACGTGACGGGGATATTGACCACCTGCGGCAGGCAATCCGGGGCCTGCAGCGCCACAATCGCGGTGTAGACGCCGTTAGAAAGTCCCGCTGCCGAAGACTGAATGGTCACCGCGCCCGCTCCCCTGCCCGAGGCGGTGGAGAGCGTGACCCAACTCGCGGAGGCCGGATACACCGTGGCCGTCCACGCGGGTGTGCCGGTGGAGAAGTTCAGGCTCACGGTCTGCTTTCCGGCAGCGGAATCGAAAACCGAAGTGGTGGTGAATTGCGCGGGAGTGGCCGCGGGCGGGGCGAGCGTCACACTGAGCGACGCGCTCACCTGCCCTCCCAATTCACTGGAGCCGGTGATCGTATAAGGAAATGTCCCCGTCACCGTGCCGGCGGGAATGCAGACGTTGGCCTGCAACATGCCGTGGGGAGCGAGGCGGGTGGTCCCGAAGAGTTGCTGAATGCTGGCGCTCAGATCGGCCGTGCCCGCGCGGAAAGTCGAGAGCGTCACCAGAAAGCCGCCGGTCTCCTGCAGGATCACCGGATGCGTCCAGGCGCATGCTGCGGGAGCGCCCGCGGTCGCCTGCACGCTCGTCACGGCGCTTGAGAGCGTTATTCCCGGCTGCAACGGCGGCGCGGAACCGGCAATGAAGGGCACGGTCACGCTCTGCGTCCACACCGTGCCATCCGCATCCTTGCCGCTGAATCGGAAGACGCGGTTAAGCGGCACGGCGAGGCCGGAACCGGTCAGCGTGGTCGTGTTAACCGAGCCGTTCGCCGCAATCGCGGTACTGGAAAACGAAGATAGGCCCTGCACCACTCCATCCACCGTGAACGAGGTGAGTGTAGTGGCCGCGCCGGCCTTTTCAGAGAGCACCACCTTGTACTGCCAGACGGGCCCCGGCCAGCTGGCCGTCACCGGATTGGGCGTAATGAAGGGCACCACCAGCGAACCCGCCGACACTGCCTTCACCGCGATCTTGGCCAGGCCTGCCGAGCCGCCGTACACGCCATCGCCGTTGTACAAGGCCGTGACCGTGCCATCGCCGCCCAGAATCTTGGCCGCTTCCACCGTCGCCGTGGCTTGGGACGAGGTGCCGTTCTCCACCAGATCCGCCGTGGCGACGATGCCATCCGTGCCATTCACCACCAGGAACGAGATGCGGCCCGTGGGCGGCGCGCCCGACCCGCTCACCGACGCGGTCAGTTGCACCGTCTCCCCGAGCCCTGCCTGCTCCGGCGAAATCGCCAGCGTGGTGGTGCTTTGGGTTCCCGTGGACCATTCCGTCACCAGGCGGAAGACATCGGCTGAGCCCAGTCCAGTGGCCATATCGTAACCGGGCAGGGCGTTGTAGCCCAGGTAACCGTTTACGCAACCGGAACTGCCCTGCGCGCACGGGAGCTTGTTGTCGCCGGTCACGGTGTCCTTGAAGACGTCCGTGGTGGCCTGCGCCAGGCGGTAGAGGGCCGGGTTGATATTCCCGAGACCGGGCTGCAGGAGGATCTTCCGGTTCACCAGCGATTGGTTCAGCAGCGCCACCACCCCGGCAAACATCGGGGATGAAGCGGACGTGCCGCCTACCGCGTGTAGAGTGCCGCCGCTATAGACGAGATAGGCATCGTGAGTGCTCGCCGTGAAGGCGATATCCGGGGTATCGCGCGCGCCATCGTCGGGCACGCCCTTGCCGGTCTGCCAGAAGGGCTTGGTGTAGAAGTGGCTGGGACCTCCGCCGCCAGCGATCAACGCATTCCTGCCGGCCGCTTCGTTCCAGGCAACCTCCGGGATGTAAGACAGCACCGAACCGCCGTTGGCGCTATTCGACGTGGCCCAGTATTTGCCGCTGCCCTCGGCGAACTGCGTGCCGCCCACGGAGGTCACTTCCGGAATCGTGGAGGGGAAGGAGCCGCTGATGCCGAGAGTAGCCTGCGGAGTCACCGCATACTGCCAGTCGCAGGTGGCCGCGCCGCCGTCGCCGGAAGCCACCAGCCAGGTCATCCCCTGCGCGTTCGCCTGCTGCACCACCGCCTGGTAGCCCGGATTGTTGAAGACCTCGCAGCCGCCGAAGCTCATGCTGAGCACGCTCCCCAGGTTCTGGTCCACTGCGCTCTGCGCGGCGGTGAACACGTTGGAGGCGTAGACGTAGACGATCTTGGCGTTCTTCGCCACCGCGCCCGCCCATTGCAGGTCGAGGTTTGCTTCCACCAGAGCGGAGTTCGTGCCCGGGTCCTTGCCGATCAGCACCACCTGCGGATCCGCCGCCGCCAGTCCATAGGTTTTGCGGAAGGTGCGTCCGTCGGCCAGGTCGATGGCGGATTGGCCCACGATCACGATTGTCTGTCCCGTGCCATCGATCCCCTGCTGGTAGAGCGGGTTGATGTTGTAGATGAGCGAGAGATCCTCGGGCGCCAGGTAATGCGCGGTGGAAGTGTTGTACATCGGCACCACTTGGTCGGAGGCGAGTTGCGGCACCAGGCCGAAATCGTCCAGGCCGATGACGCCGCTGACGACCGAGTCCAGCGCGGCCGGAATGGCCAGATCGGTCGCGTTCGCGAAGTGCATTTTGCCGCGTTCCAGGTAGTGATGCAGTTCGGTCCCGAAGGCCTGCCCCACCTGAGCCGCCGTGCCGCTGAACGTCACCCAGTGGCGTCCGCGGGCGACATCTTCCACCTGAAATCCCTGCGACGCGAGCCAGGCGGTGACCTTCTTCAGATCCGCCGCGCTCAGGCCGAAGCGTTCGCCGAACTGATCCGGCGTCAACCAGCGGTGATACTCAGGCGTACCGGGCAGTTGCAGCGCGGCCAGAAAGGCCGGGAGCGAGGGCGCAGGCTTGAAAAGGAGCGTGGCGTGATCGATGGGCATGGCGGCATCGACCGGGCCCAGATCGGACGCCGTCAGCGCACGCCGGCCCGCCTGCCGCTTCAACGGGACGGAACGGGTATGGTCGATGGGGCCGGCAATCCGGTCCTGTGCCGCAAACGCGGGAACGAAGCCAATTAGAATGGCGAGCGAAACGGAGTGAACCAGGAGCCGCGCGGCCCAAGAGAGCCGGGCGGGAAACCGCGTGGAAAACCAGAATGACATACAGTTCAACTGAGAGATGCCCGGTCCCGGGCATACCTGCACTTCACGTACTACCGACAAAAGGGAAACCTCAGCGACGGACCCCTGTCTACCATTATCGCCAAACCAAAGCGAGCTGGCGTAGGGCGAAATCCCACATATGGCGGACCGCTCAACGGGCAAGCCAGCCCAGGGCGGCCTCCCACTCCAGTACGGTTTGCCCGGGCCCGGAGGCCGCGGGCAGGCGGAGGATCGCCGATGCCACGTGCCGCGCCTGCAGGGCGGCGAATAGTGATTCCGAACCCGGGCCGGCGCCCGTATCGATCACCAGAGTGGGCGTGGCGAAGTTGGCGGCGAAATAGAGCGGCGAGTGTTTGACGTACTGCTCGGGATCGTCCCAAGGCATCGCGCCCATCCACGCCGCGGCGCGGTAGAGTCCGTCGGTGGCGTGAAGCACTTCGGACGTCCAGTCCAGAATCGGATCGCGCGCCACCGCCGCGTGGAAGCGCGTCGTGTGGCCGAGCGCCCAAGCGGCCAATAGGCCTCCCGCGATGCCGAGGCGCCCCGTATCCACGTAGCCCTTGGCCGCGACCGCGTCCACGCCCGCCATCAGGTCGTCGAAATCGTCGCCCGGATAGCGCGAGCGGATCAGGTTGCCGAACTCCTCCCCGAACCCGGGCGTGCCGCGCGGATTGACGCAGAGCACCACCACGCCGCGCGCCGCGAAAACCTGTTGCCGCAGGCGGAACTCGGGCCCGCACATGCGCCGGGGATTGTCCTCCACATCCAGCACCAGCGGATATTTGCGCGAGGCGTCGAAGCCGGGAGGCTTCAGGATCCAGCCCTGAATGCTCTTGCCGGCGGAGGCGAACCGAAGTTCCTCCGCGGCGCCGCTCTCGCGTTGGGCGAGCAGGGCCTGGTTGACGGCCACGAGGAGTTCGGGCCTCCCGGGCAGATCCACCGTGAAGGTGATCAGTTCCGATGCGGACTTCGCGGTGGAGCGCACGGCAACCGCGCGGCCGTTATCGGCCACGGAAAAGCCGCGCAGGCGCTCCGTGGCGCTGACGGCTGCACTGGTCACCTGGCGCACCGAACCATCGTTGCGGGCGGCGTAGACGCGGGTGAAGCCGCGATCCTCGGCCAGGAAATAGACGGTGCGGGAATCGCTGCTCCACTGCGGCTGCACCACATCGCGATCCAGACTGCCGGCCAGCACCTTCTCGCGAGAGCCATCCGGATTGGCCACGTAGAGTTTCGAGGTCACGTAGCTCTGGGCCTTCGGCTCGCGGGCGATCCAGGCGATGCGGCTGCCATCCGGCGAAGGCACGGGGCACTCGTCGGGGCCAGGGTGGCGGGTGATCTGCCGGACCGCGCCATCGGCCACGCGCACGCTGAAGAGTTCGCTGCCTTCGAGAGCGTGCGCCGCGTCCGGCGCCGCGGCGGCAGCCACCAGGATCGAATGTCCGTCCGGCATCCAGGCGGGTTCGCCCTCCACGTCCAGGTCTCCTACCGCGAGCGAGCGCACGGTTCCGCCGCGCGCCGGGACCAGAAAGAGTTGCACGCGCGTTGCGGGCCCTTGCTGGAGCCAGGGCCGCAGCAGGGGCAGAATCTCGCGCGGCGCCCAATCCGCCGCCGCGGGCGGAGCGGCCACGCGGGCGGTAAAGGCGATCGAGGTCCCGTCCGGCGCCCATGCCAGGGTAAGCGGAGCGGCGTCCAGATGCGTCGCTTGCACTGGCGCGGGAAGCGGGGCCGCAGGCTGCGATTTCGAAGCGCCGGCGGCGACGGTGAAGATCTGCGTCTTCCCGCTGCGATCGCTGAGGAAGGCGACCGTGGCTCCATCGGCGGACCAGCGCGGCTCCCAATCGCAGGCTGCGCCCGAGGTCAGGGCGCGGGGCGCGCCTCCCTTGGTCGAGACCAGCCACAGATTGCAGCGCATCGTGTCCGCGCCGCGGTCGGCATACTGCTCGGAGTAGACCACCGCCGTACCATCGGCATTGATCCGGGGATCGCCCAGTTCATGCCACTGCCACAGATCCGCGGGCGAAAAGCGCAATTGCGCCAACGCCCCGGTGCCGCATAGGGAGCCGAGTAGCAGCGCCGCACAGGTTCGAAGCATCGTTTGGCGCAGATGGATGGTCGTGGAACTGACTTTCAAGCCGAGACTCCGAATCGAATTCAGTCTCGCACATTCACGCTGTCTTCAATTCAAGTCATGCTCAATTCAATCGACGCTCAATCCATATCCCAGTCCGAGTTCGCCACCGTGGCGGGTTGCGGCGTTGGCAAGGGCGATGGCGAAGAGATCGGAGCCACCACCTTGCGTGACCCCGCGCTGCCGGGATTTGCACGGCCTGAGTTTGCGCTACTGAGATTTGTGCTGCTTGGGTTTAGGTTGCTGGGCCGGGCGCTGGCCGGGTGCACGAAATCCGGCGGATCGGCAGCCGGGAACTCCGCCCCACCACCGGACCCCATCACCATCGTGCGCAGTTCCTGGATCACCTGGGTCAGAGATTGCGCCTGCGCCGCCAGTTGCTCCCCGGCGGCCGCCGCCTCTTCGCTGCCCGCCGCCGAGGTCTGGGTGACGTGTTCCATCTCCCGAATCGCCTTGGAGATCTGGTCGATTCCGCGCGCCTGCTCCTCGCTGCCCGCGCTGACTTCATCCACCAGCACGCGTACCTTCCCGGCGCCTTCGTTAATCGCCTGAATCGCACCGCTGACCTGCCCCACTTTGGCTGTGCCTCCGCCGGAGACCGCAATCGATTCCTCGATCAGTGTGGCCGTATCCCGGGCCGCCTGCGCACTGCGCTGCGCCAGGTTGCGCACCTCGTCCGCCACCACCGCAAAGCCCGCTCCGGCCTCCCCCGCCCGCGCCGCCTCAACGGCAGCGTTCAGCGCCAGAATATTCGTCTGAAACGCGATTTCATCAATCGCTTTGATGATCTTGGCGATCTTCCCGCTCGAAGCCCCGATGCTGTCCATGGCCTCGACCATCTCCCCGAGCGCACGATTCGCCTCCCCCACGCGGTCGTCCACCAGAGCCATCAACTCCGTGGATTGTTTGGAGTTCTCCGCGTTCTTGCGGGTCATGGCCGCGGTCTCCTGCGCCGAAGCCGTGGTCTCCTGCAGAGAGGCCGCCTGTTGGCTCGCCCCCTGCGCCAGCATCTGCCCCGCCGAAGAGACCGAACCCGCCGCCTGCGACACCTGGTGCGCGCTCTCGGTCAACCCCATGACCAGCCGTGCGAGCGCTCCCTGGATCGAGTTCAGCACCAGGACGGAGACACCCAACAACACGATGAACATCAAGCCGAGCAGCGACCCGAACAGCCATAGCGGGTCCGGGATTGCAAGCCGGGTCTCCCGGATCCCCCGGGCCTCGGAATCCAAGAGCTCTTCGATCAGCCGCTCCGGTTCCTGCTCCATGCCCTTCCCGAGCGCTGCCGCACGTTCCTGCAATTCGCTCGGATTGGCGCCCTGGCTGGCTCCCTGTGCCGCAACCACCTCCGACGCCGCGCTTTCGTACTTCGCGGCCATGGCCTCATGAGCCTGGAGGAAGCGCTCGAAACGCGGACGTTCCGCGGGATCGGCACTTTGGGCCAACTTTCGAGCGATCTCCCGCACCGTCCCGGCTTGCTTGCGCCACGCCGAGGCGTGCGTCTGGGCCTCACCCGGTTCGCGTCCGCGCAGCACTAGCGCCTGCCACTCCCGCACTTCCCGGCTCAGTGCCACCTGCGCGCCGCGCAATTGCCCCTGAACCTCCCCGTCACGATCGAAGAGCCTCTCATAGGACGATGCCAGAACGTCCATCCGATAGAAAAGAAAGCCGCTCGCCCCCGCACCCACCAGCAGGCTGAGGGCCAGAACCGCCCAGATTTTGCGCGTCACCGTCCACCGTGCCATCAGTCGCTTCTCCCCGCGGGTGAAGATCCCACTAGTGCCTCTATCGGCAGGAATCCGCAGGGCTTTAGGCCGAGGGGCGAAACCGGCGCCGCATTCCCCCCTTCGCAGGCCATCCCGCTACAATGGGATCTCTATGCCATTTCAGGAAGTGGTGGAAGCCGAAGGCCACTTAATCGACTCCCACATCATGGAGAACATCTTCGATAAGGTCGTGGAGCATCACGGCCGCTTCGAAGTGGAACAGTTCCGCATCGGCCGCACCAATAGCGAGGCCTCGTACCTCCGTCTGAAGGTCGAAACGCCCGACGCCACCCTGCTGGACCGGTTACTCTTTGAACTGCTCAGCCTCGGTTGCGCGCCCGCCGATTCCTCGGACGCCGCGCTCGCCACGGTAGAGCGCGACCGTTGCGCGCCCGAAGAGTTCTACTCCACCACCAACCACAAGACCCACGTGCGCAGCAACCAGCAATGGTTAGACGTGGAGAACCAGCGCATGGACGCCATGATCGTGGTCAAGGATGGGCGCGCCTTCTGCCGCCGCCTGCGCGACCTGCGCGCGGGCGACGCCATCGTGGTGGGCGTGCGCGGCATCCGCGTCACCCCCGAATCGAAGGAGCGCGACCGCCTCTCCTTCGCCTTCATGAGTAACGGCATCTCCTCCGAACGGCAGGCCGAAACCGCCGTCCGCCAGACCGCGGCCATGGTGCGCCACACGGTGGAACAGGGACAGCGCGTCCTGGTGGTCGCGGGACCCGTGGTGGTCCACACCGGTGGCGTGCCGCCGCTCGCCGCCCTGATTCGCGGCGGCTGGGTGCACGGAATCCTCAGCGGCAATGCGCTCGGCGTACACGATATCGAAGCCGCCCTCTTCGGCACCTCGCTCGGCGTACGCCTGAGCGACGGCCGGCAGGAGGAGCACGGCCACCGCAACCACATGCGCGCCATCAACGCCATCTATCACGCGGGCAGCGTCCGCGAGGCGGTCGCCAGCGGCAGGCTCTCGCAGGGCGTGCTCTACGAGTGCGTGAAGGCCAACGTGCCCTTCGTGCTCGCCGGCAGCCTGCGCGACGATGGCCCGCTGCCCGACACCATCACCGATATGAACGCAGCCCAGGACGCCTACGCGGCGCTGGTGAAAGACGCCGGCCTGGTGCTCTGCCTCGGCTCCATGCTGCACTCCATCGCCACCGGCAATATGCTGCCCAGCTGGGTGCGCGTGGTGTGCGTGGACATCAACCCCGCCGTGGCCACCAAACTCAGCGACCGCGGCACCGGCCAATCGCTCGGCATCGTGGCCGATGTCGGCCTCTTCCTCGACCTCCTTTCGAAAGCACTCGCATGAAACGCGCATACACAGACGACCACGCCTGCGGCGGCCTCGACGCCGCCCTCCCCGAAATCGAAACCTGGCCCAACCAGTTTCCCGATTACGAAATCGAGATCAACCTGCCGGAGTTTTCCAGCGTCTGCCCCAAGACCGGACTGCCCGATTTCGGCCGCCTCGTGCTTCGCTACGTGCCGGATAAATACTGCCTGGAGCTGAAGTCGTACAAGATGTACCTGCTCGGCTACCGCAACGTGGGCATCTTCCAGGAGAACGTAGTCAACCGGGTGCTGCAGGACGTGGTGGCGGCCGCCAAGCCCATCCGCGCCACCGTGATCGGCGATTTCACCCCGCGCGGCGGGTTGAGCACGCTGGTGACGGCGAGTTGGGTGCGTCCGCGGAAGGCCGCTGCCAAAAAGACCTCGGTAACGAAGAGGACGTCCCGTGGAAAGCTCTGAGCTGATCGCGCTGCTGCACGAAGTGCGGGATCGCGTCCGCGCGCGCAATCCGGAGACCGCGGCGGGCGGCAGCCAGGTGGCGCTGCCGGACCTGATGCCGCTCGCGCACGCGCGCGATTCGGCGCTCGGCAAAGTCGCCGCCATCGGCACCGTGAATCCGCGCGCCGGCGGCGTGGTCAACTCGCTGGTGCAGGCATGGAAGCGCTTCGTCTCGCGCGCGCTGGACTGGCATGTGCGGGAGCAGGTGGAGTTCAACCGCAAGACGCTCACCTGCATCGATGCCGCGCTCGAGGCGCTCAACCAGAACAATCGCGCCCTCACCGAGATCGGCTATCAGATAGCCGAACAAAAAATCCTCGGCGAAGAGTTGAAGGACATCCGCAACCACTGGGCCTCCTGGCGCTTCGAGTGGGAGCAGAAGTTGCAGCAGAACGAGATCCAGTTCCTGCGCAGCGTGGCCGATCTGCAGGCGGGCTTCCAGCACCGCGCCACCCTGATGGACGCCAACTACCGCGACGCCATGCGCGGCCAGCACGGCGAATTCACCGCCGCCCTGGAACGCTTCTCGCTGGACATCCAGAAGCGGCTCTGGGCAGACCTGGAACGGATCCGCCTGGAGTACGAGCGGCTGATCTATTCCGAACTGCGCACCATCCGGCAGCGCGCCCAGATTACGGGAGCGCAGGCGTCGGCCCAGGCGGGCGGCGAAGTGGCGCCTGCCGCAAACGCCTCGGTACTGCCCTTCGATTACGCCCGCTTCGCCGAGCGGTTCCGCGGCAGCGAAGAATACGTCAAAGCGGGCCAGCAATTCTACCTGCCCTACTTCGAAGGGTGCCGCAACGTGCTCGATATCGGCTGTGGACGCGGCGAGTTCCTGGAGATGATGCAGGCCGCGGGCATACCCGCCAAGGGCATCGACCTCAGCCCCGAATCCGTCGCCACCACGCGCCACAAGGGTTTGGACGCGGAGATCGCCGACCTGTTCGTGTATCTGGAAGCGCTGCCCGAGGCGTCGCTGGATGGCATCTTCTGCTCGCAGGTGGTGGAGCATCTGCCGCCGGACCGCCTGCCGGAAATGATCCGCCTCTGCGCCACGCGTTTGCAGCGCAACGGTATCCTGGCCATCGAGACGCCGAACCCAGAGTGCCTCGCCATCTTCGCGACCCACTTCTATCTGGACCCGACCCATCACCGCCCGGTCCCGCATCCGCTGCTCGCCTTCTACCTGGAAGAGTTCGGCGTGGGCAATATCGAGGTCCGCAAACTCTCCCCCGCGGTCGATTCGATGCCGGCACTGGCATCCCTGCCCGAAGAGTTCCGCCTGGCATTTTTCGGCGGTTTAGACTACGCGATTCTGGGGCGGAAGCTGTAACGGCATCGTTGACTCCCACCGTTTCTGTCTATACATTTTTGTGTAGACGGAATGAACTTCGGATGGGATGAAGGCAAGGCCCGGCAGAACTTCAGGGAACACGGCGTGTTCTTTGAGACCGCCGTGCTTGCGTTTGAAGACCCGGGCGCCGTCTTCATCGCAGATCGGATCATTGAAACGGAAGAGCGCTGGCACCTGATCGGCATGATTCCATCCGGCGGCATTCTGCTTGTGGTTCACACCGTTCGGGAGCGGCGGCAAGGCGAAAATGTGATTCGGATCGTATCCGCCCGAAGAGCGACGCCGAGAGAGAGGATTCTATGGCAACGGTTAAGCAAGTACGGAAACCCGGCAGCCCCTTGAGCCGCCGCGTAAAGGACAACCTCAAAACAATTGCCGAAACCGGGGACGCTAAAATCGACACGTCCGACATCCCCGAACTCACGGCCGCCGATTTTGCCCGCGCCATCCCGAATCCCTACTACCGTCCGGTGAAAAAGGCCATCAACGCCCGTCTGGACGCCGACATCCTCGCGTGGCTCCAATCCAAGGGAAAAGGCTATCAAACGCGCATGAACCAACTCCTGCGCCAGGCGATGCTGCAGGAGATCCAATCGCGTCCGCGCACCGCCGCGAAGAAGCGGCCGTGACACCGGATATGACGCGGCACGTGACGCTGCGCTTCGTTCGCCACCACCAGTTACGCTATCCTAAACCTTAGTCCGCTTGACGCGGTCGAGACTCCAACTCCGAAATCACTGCACATGGGAAATATTCTTCAGAACCTGCCCGCCGGCGAGAAGGTCGGCCTCGCCTTCTCCGGCGGCCTTGACACCTCGGCCGCGATCCATTGGATGCGTGCCAAGGGAGCCATCCCTTACTCCTATACGGCCAATCTCGGCCAGCCCGATGAGCCGGATTACGACGAGATTCCGCGCCGCGCAATGCTCTACGGCGCCGAAAAAGCGCGCCTCATCGATTGCCGCAAGCAACTGGTGACCGAGGGCATCGCCGCGCTCCAGGCCGGAGCCTTCCACATCTCCACCGCGGGCGTGCACTACTTCAACACCACGCCCATCGGCCGCGCCGTCACCGGCACCATGCTGGTGATCGCGATGAAGGAAGACGACGTCCACATCTGGGGCGACGGCAGCACCTTCAAGGGCAACGATATCGAGCGCTTCTACCGCTACGGCCTGCTGGCCAACCCGGCGCTGCGCATCTACAAGCCGTGGCTCGACCAGACTTTCATCGATGAGCTCGGCGGCCGCAAGGAGATGTCCGAGTACATGATCGGCCACGGGCTCACCTACAAGATGAGCGTGGAGAAGGCCTACTCGACCGATTCCAATATCTGGGGCGCCACCCACGAAGCCAAGGATCTGGAGCATCTGGATAAGGGCGTCAAGATCGTCGAGCCGATCATGGGCGTCCCCTTCTGGCGCGAAGAGTGCGCCATCAAGCCGGAAACGGTGACCATCCGCTTCGAAGAGGGCCAACCAGTGGCGCTCAACCACGTCACCTATGACGACCCGGTCGCACTGGTGCTGGAAGCCAACGCCATCGGCGGACGCCACGGGCTCGGCATGAGCGATCAGATCGAGAACCGCATCATCGAAGCCAAGAGCCGCGGCATCTACGAAGCTCCCGGACTCGCGCTGCTCTTCATCGCATACGAGCGCCTGGTCACGGGCATTCACAACGAAGACACCATCGAGCAGTACCGCATGAACGGGCTCCGCCTCGGCCGCCTGCTCTACCAGGGACGCTGGTTCGATTCGCAGTCCATGATGCTGCGCGAGACCGCGCAGCGCTGGGTCGCGCGCGCCATCACCGGCGAAGTCACGGTGGAACTCCGCCGCGGCAACGACTATTCGATCCTCGATACCACCAGCCCCAACCTGACCTACAAGCCGGAACGCCTGACCATGGAAAAGGGCGAATCGATGTTCTCGCCGCAGGACCGCATCGGGCAGCTCACCATGCGCCACCTCGACATCACCGATACCCGCGACAAGCTGGAGTTGTATCTGAAGACGGGGCTGCTCGGACCCGGCAGCGGCGGCTCGATGCCGCTCCTCTCCGGCGGTCCGGACAAAGAGTAGCACCGCCGAAACGCAAGAGCAGCCGGCAGGCCGCGAAGTAGGGCAGGCGTTTCCGCCTGCCAACTCTTCGCCCGTGCCTGCCTGGCAGTCGGAAACGTGGCAGGCCGCCTGCCCTTTCTGCGGGGATGGACGGACACTTGCCTGGCGAACCCGCCGATCTCAGGCTTTGGGCACGCGCGGACGCGCCGCTCGCTTGCGGTCCCGCCACACGAAGAACGCCGTCACCACACCTGCGAAAGAAACCGTCAGAATCGTATCCATTAGTCCTCCTAGAGAAAGCCCATCCACATCGCCATGCCGACATGAATCGCCAGCAACAGCAGAAAGGCGAAGCTGAACGGGCGATGCACCACGTGCCACATTTTGAAAATCTGACCGGCGCGGTCCAGAAAACAGATCTTGGCGGCGAGCCAGCTTTCGCGCCTCACCAGCGTCACCACGCGCTCCAGATCCGGATGACTACTGGCCAGCAGACCGCCCAGCGTCGAGAACCGCTCCCCGGCCGGCAGCGCGTGGCGCCGCAGCGCCGCCATCCGAAAGGGCCGCGCCAGATCGAGCGCGAGCATGCGTCCCATCGCCTTGCCGAGCGGCATCCGCAGCGCCTCTGCGCGGCTCATCGGAGTGACCAGCGGCAGCCACGCCGCTTCCGGAATCAGGCTCTGTCCGCGCAAATCCCCGATCAATGCCTCGCTCGAATTCTGTAACTCCGCGAGCGAGAGTTCGGCATCTTTTTTGCTGCGCGGAATCTGGGCGTAGAGGTAGCGTCCCGCGATCCCGCTGATCACCACCGCCATCATGATCCAGTAGGCCATGCCTGCAATACCGCCGAACTTGAACGCTCCGTGAATCGCCACCAACAGCGGCGTGGCGATCCCCATGACGATGTGAAAATCCAGCCAGTGGCGGGTGGTGCCGATGCTCCGCAGCCACGCCCACTTCTTGCGCAGCGGGTAGATGTAGATCACGGCGAAGATCGCCGTGGAGAAGATGCCGAAACCGAGGCCGATGCTGCCCACCGGGCGCAGTTGCCGGTGCAACGGATGAAACGCGCGGTCGGAGAGCGGCAACACATAGTAGTTCAGCCCGATCGCCAGCACATAGCCTACAATCCCCACGAACGCGAGCGAAAGCAGGGCCACCAGGACCGTGTGAAACGTGATCGGTTTCGATCTGGCCGGAACCGCAACCAGCGTGCTCATTACTGTTTCACCTCGCGCTTCTCGGTAGTATCCACGCCGAATTTCTTATAGCTGGCGAAGGTGTGGACGTTGCGCCAGTGCTGGTGACGCGTCTTCAACTCCACCACCGCCTCGACCGGCAGCCACTCCTCCAGCTCCGCGCCCTGCGGTCCGTAGCGCACGCTGGCATGCAGGCTCGCCAGGCCGATCTCCTCCAACTGCGAGCCGAGGCTGGCCTGGATGGACGCCACCTGTCCGGTGATTTCATCGATCAGCACCTCGCCCTTCCAGGCCAGCGGATATTCGCGCGCGCCGGCACGCAGGATGCTGGGACTGCGCTTGCCGGGGCGGAATTCGAAGCCGAGTTTCTTCCACTGGCGCCCGCCCTCCTGCGTATAGCCCAGGTCCGTGAATTCGAAGCTGTTCTGGTAGAAGGGATGCAGGATCAGCATCATGGTGGCGAAGCCGGTGGAGGCCAACAGCGGCTTCGCTACCGCCTTGGCCGTGCCCTGTTCCACGCGCGATTCGGTGACGGCGAGTTCGCCGTCTTCGCTATCCAGCAGCACCAGGTAATCGAACATCTGGCGGCGCCGCTCCTCGGTTTTGTCCTTCGGGTTGATTCTGGTCGCCACCACGGTTTCCGTGCATGCCACGGCAGCGAGCGCCGCGATCTCGCGCTCCGTGGACCGGGCGGCAATATCCAGAATGCTTGGCAGCGAGGCTGCGCGGCAGAGGGTGGTGCATGCGAGTATCGCGATCAGTGTGAGTCTCATTTTCCGAACCGGTATCCCAACGAAAGTGAAATCTGCTCGTAGTTCTGCGCCGCGCCCCGGTAATTCAGCCACGTGCCCATCACAAAGTAGTGCCGGCCCACCTGCCAGTCCGCGGTCGACTCGAAGAATCGCGCCCGCGACTGCGTCGAGTAGGCTGACTGGATGTTCTGCACGCCGCCCTGGAATTGCAGCCGGAGCCCATCGCCGAATTCCCGGCTCAACCCGGCCGATTCGTAAGAGCCCGTGCCGAAACTGCTGTTGAACGAGTTGTAGTGCGCGTCCATGCGCAGGTTCAGAATCGGCAGCCGCCGCCAGCTCGCGCGATAAGCCTGGTTGAGGGCGTGAGACGTGTCCCCGTTGCGCCGGCTGTTGCCCCAGTTGCCGGAGAGCGTCAGGTTGCTCGTCACATCCACATGCAGCCCGCCGCTCACTCCGGTGAAGAGGTATTGATCCAGCAGACCGGTGCCGAGCAGGCGCGTATCGAAGGTCGGCACGCCGCGGAAATAATTGTCGCTAACGTCGAAACTCACGCGCTTGACAGGGCGGTAGCGCACCGTGAGGAAGCTCTGGCTCAGTTGCGCGCCGGTCTGGCCGTTCATCAGCTTGGGGTCGCGATAATCCACCTGCGCGGTCTGGAAAATGGCGAAGGTCCGCCCGATGGAGTAGTTGTTTTCGATGAACAGGAACTGCCGCTCCGGCCTCCAGTGCGCGCGCTGGAAGGCGAGCCCCGCGGTACTGCTCCAGTGGGTCGCGTCATAGCTGCCGGTCTCGTAGTTCACGAACGCTCCCGCCGTCTGCTGGTTGGGCGCGTAACTCCACTGCGTCGGATCGGGATTGCTACCCGCAAACGCCCCCACCGTCACGCGCCGCGTCAGCTTGCGCGCGGCAAAGGCGCCATCGATCGCGCCGAGGCTGCTCGCCCACGGCAGAATCATGCGGCCCACGCCGAAGCGCCACGCGGAGTTCGGATTCGCATAGAACAGACCGATCTGATACGTGCGATTCATCAGGTCGAGCAGCGTCGCCTGCGCCGGCGATTGCGTGGACGTGAGGCTGCCGCGCCAGTAGCCCGTGAGCGTCCAGTAACTGCCGTTGATGCGCGTCCAATCGATTCGGATCACGGCGCCGTTCTGCGCGCTGGAGGCGCTGGACGTATCGTGGTTGACCAGCATCGTGCGCTCGAAGGAGATGCGCCCGCGCATCCGGTTGATCTCCGCGGCGGGCGGACGCGGCACGTATTCGCGCAACTCCTCGTCGAGCGGATCGCCCTCGCTGAACTCCAACACCTGCAGGTAGTGGCGGCGGCCCTGATTCACCTCACTCCGCACCCGGCCAATCTCATCGGCGGCGCCCAATCGCGCTTCGTCGCCCTTCACCGGCTCAAGCGTTTTGGACTGAATCTCGCACACCGCGGAAGCGGTGGAGACGGAGGTCACCACCGCGGTGGCAACAGCCTTGCGATCCACGGCGGCGGCGCCCGGCGCGAGCCGCGTGATCTCGACCACCATGCCGGGCACGATGCCCTCCGCGCTGCCCGCATCGATATAGACCGCGCCCTGCGCCACGTACCGCACGCTGAGCACGGTGCGCCGCGCCGGAGCCGGCGCGTTCTGGCTCTGTGCCGGCAATGCACTGCTCAGAAACACAAGCAGCGCGGCTGCTCCCAGTGCCTTCGCGCGAAATGACCGCCAGGCCCGCCCGAGGAGTTGACAGGCGAAACCGCCTGCCCTACAACGCGTCTTCATGCCGTTTTGCGGGCCACCGGACGCCAGCGATCTTCGCCTCATCTATCGCCTCCCCTGCGGATGGCACGAGTAACACGCCGTCGGCGAATACACATAGCCCCTCACATTGCGATGGTTCGGATCCGTCGCCGCCTGGCTGTGGGTATGGCACGCGGTGCAGCTGAAGGTGTTGTAGTTGGAGGAATCAAGATGGCAATCCGCGCAACTCGTCCACACCCTCGCATGTGTGCCGGTGGAGATGGGGAACCATGTGTGATTGAACGTGGCGCCCGCCCAGGTCGCGGTGGTGTGGCACTGCGCGCAGGCGGTGGAGAACCCGGAGGTGACGTGGTTGGGACTCTGCGTGCCGGTGAAATTCACCTTATGGCAGGAGTAGCAGTCCGTGGGCACGGTGGTGTAGTTGTTGCCCACGTGGCAACTGGCGCACGGGGTGGTGACATGGGCGCCCGTCAGCGGATAGGTGGTCTTGGAATGATCGAAGGTGGCCGTCGTCCAGTTGGCGGTGCTGTGGCAGAGGGCGCAATTCAACGGGAAGCCCACCTGGGTGTGATTGGGATTGGCAGTCGCCTTGAACTCCGTCAGGTGGCAGGAATCGCAGTTGGTGGCAACGGTCGTGTAGTTGTTATTCACGTGGCAGGTGGAGCAGACCACGGTCACGTGCGCGCCCGTCAGCGGGAAGGTGGTCTTGGAGTGGTCGAAGCTGGCGCCGTTCCAGTTGACGGTACTGTGGCAGAGAGAGCAATCGAGCGGGAACGCGGCCTGCACGTGATTCGGCGCCGTGGCCTGGTTGAACGCGGCCAGATGGCAGCCATCGCAGTTGCGCGGCGCGGTCGCGAAGTTGCCGCCGGTGTGGCAGGCGGTGCAGGCCGCGGCGGCATGCGCGCCCGTGAGGGCAAAGCCGGAAAGATTGTGATTGAAGGTGGCCGTGGTCCAGTTGCTGGTGCTGTGGCACTGGCCGCAATCCGGGCTGAACCCTCCCGTAATGTGGTTCGGATTGGTGGTGGCCTGCAGGTCCGCCTGATGGCAGCCCAGACAGGTGGCGGGCGCCCCGGTGAAGTTGCCACCGGCGTGACAGGAGGTGCACGCGATGGTCGCGTGGGCGCCGGTAAGTGCGAAGTGGGCAATCGCCGTATGATCGAACTTCGCGCCCAGCCAGCCGTTCATCGAGTGGCAGAGGCGGCAATCGAGCGGGAAGCTGCCCTGCTGGTGCGGCGGATTGTTGGCCGCCACAAAATCCGCGCGGTGGCAGGTGAAGCACTCCGTGCTCATGCCCACGAAGACCCCGGCGGCCGCTCCTTGATGGCAGCTTTCGCAGACCGCGGTAGAGTGCGCGCCCAGTAACGGGAAGCGGTTGGAGTGCTGGCGCGCGCTCATCCGCAGGGCGGGCGTCCACCCCTTCACCGAGTGGCACTGCTCGCAGTTCAGGCCCATCTGCGCGCGATGAAGATCGGCGTGGCAGGCGGCGCAATCGTGCGCCGTGTTCTTGAAGACCTGGCTGCGGTGGCAATCCTGGCAGGCCGCATCGGTGTGCATTCCCTGCAACGCGTACCTGGTCTGTGTCGTGTGATCGAACTCCGGGTGCGGGCGGATCGGCCTCCACGCGGTGGCGGTGTGGCAGGCCTCGCAGGAAACCGGCAGCGCTCCGTGCGGGTTTCGCGTGCGCTGCACCGGCTGCGCGCTCGCGGCGCCCACCAGGAGTGCGAGGAATAGCACGGGCAGCAGCAGGGGTAGCGACGGAATCCGGCTCACTGATGGCATGCTTTGCACTCCCTGGGGGTGGGTTTGTAGACAATGGCGGCGCGTCCATCCACATCGCGCCGCTGGTTGTGGCACAAGCCGCAGGGCACGCGATCGTGCGCGCCATCGAGCTTGAAGGTGGAGTGCTTGCCGTGGTCGAATTCGGTCGGGCGCCAGCTGACCACGGTATGGCAGCGCTCGCATCCCTCGCGGCCCTCCGGCGCGCCGCTGGACGCCTGGAACTGCCCGCCGTGCACGTCGGCGTGGCATCCGGCGCAAGCCTTGGCGGCGCCATGGAATGCGATCTTGCGGACCGCCGCCTGCGTCTCCGGCTTGTGGCAGGCCAGGCAATCCACCGCGCCGTGACGGCCCAACAGGGCAAACTCCGTCTGGCTGTGATCGAAGCGCCCGCGCTCTTTCCAGGAGATCACGGAGTGGCACGAATCGCAGTGCGTGGCGCCTTTTACTTCTCCATGCGGAGTCTTGTGGCAGGCGTCGCACTTCGCCGCTTCGGGATGGTACCCGATCTTCCCCGCCTGCTCCACATGGCAGCCGCTGCACGCCACGGCAAGGTGCGCGCCCTTGAGCGCGAAACTGGTCTGGTTGTGCTGCGCCACGCTATACAGCGCGGGCTTCCATGCCGCCGCGTTGTGGCACGCCTCGCAGCGATTGTTGTGGGGCGTACCCGCGAACTCGCCCTTGTGCGTGTCCTGGTGGCACGCCGTACAGGCCGCAAAGGGAACGCGGTACTGCGTCTCCCTGCCCTTCGGCAGGTGGCACTTCGCGCATTCGACCTCCGCGTGTTTCGCCAGCAGCGGGTATGCGCTCGTCGCGTGGTCCGTCACCGTGTACTTTGCCTTCTTCCACGAAAGCTCGTCGTGACAGGCCTTGCAATCGCCGCCATCCTCGCGGCGCAGGAACTGCCCGCCGTGCTGATCCCGATGGCAATCCAGGCAGCGCTCGAAGGCCACGTGGGTTTTGAAGTTCTGAGTCTTGTGGCACTCCTTGCAGGCGACCGCGGCGTGCTTGCCGAGCAGCGGATAGTCGGTCTTGTTGTGGTCGAAGCCGTTGCCGGGGAGGATCTGTTTCCAGCCGCCCGTGACGTGGCAGCGGGCGCAATCGCCGCCAAAGGCGTTGCCATGCACGTCCTTGTGGCAGGAGGCGCAGTAGTTGTACATCACGAAGCCTTTGTAGGGCACCGTGGTTCCCGCCACCGTGGCTTTGTGGCACTTGTCGCACTCCAGTTTGGCGTGGAGCCCGGTCAGCGGATAACGCGATTTTTCGTGGGAGAAGCCCGCGGCCGGTTTCCAGGAATCCTGCGAGTGGCAATCCGTGCAGCGCGCGCTCAACTGCCCGCCGTGAATGTCCTTGTGGCACGCGGCGCAGGCCGTTTCCAGCCCCGTGAAGCTCGCGCCCGGATCCTTGCGCTTGAGCACCGCCCGGTCCGCCAGCGTCAGGTATTTCGCGCTGTGGCAGGCGGCGCACCCCGGCCGCGCGTGCTTGCCCTCAAGCTTCCAGCCGGCCTGCGCGTGATCGAATTTTTCCTTCGCTACGGGCCAGCGCAACAGGCGGTGATTCAGCCCGTTGTGTTCGGAGTGGCAACGCCCGCAATCGTTGCCGCCGGTGGCGGGCTTCACCTGCAGCGCGTGATAGCCGCGCTTTTCCGTGAGGCGTCGCGAGATCTCCTGATGGCACTCCATGCAGCGCAACTGCGGAGAGCCAGCGCCGAAGACGTGACATTTGGAACACTCCAGCGGACCTTCCAGATCCTTGTGCGCTTTGCTCAAGGGTCCGGGGGAAACCTGCCCCATCAGCGCCGGCCCGAGACACACGGCAAGACAGGCAGACACGAGCCACGCCTGCAACCATCCGGCAAGACGCCGCACGCCCGCCCGATGGACCGGGGCGGAACCTTCGTGAGTGCGTTGTGCCAGGTGAGGAACCATGCCGTGGCACTATGCAAGGCAATCGGCGCACCATACCCCGGGCGGAAGCACTCCGTTGATTACAAAGCTTTACGCAATACGCGGCGCCTCGCCTTGGTGGCGTCATGCCGCTGTCTTGGGCGAGAAGGGCGGCGATTCTGTCGCCGCCCCGCGCGACCGGATTTCTACAGACCGCCGCTCAGCAATCGAGCGTGTCGATCTCCGTGCGCAGCGCGGCGCTCTCCACCGTGACGGCGAGCGACACGTCCTTCTTGTTGCGCACCACGATCACGTTGTAACTCTTCTTGCCCTTCAAACCGCGCAGCACGCGCGTGATTTCGGTGCTGCTGGTCACCCGTGCATCGTCCACCTTGGTGATCACGTCGCCGGCGCGGATCCCCGCCTTCTCCGCCGCCGAACCGCGCTTCACGCTGCGCACCAGCACGCCCTCGCGCACGCCGAAAAACTCGGCGAGTTGCTCTTCCTGCCCCAGCGGCTCGCCCACAATGCCCAGCATCGGATTCTGCGTGTAGACCAGCACGCGCGGCATCTCCGGCATGGGAGGCATCGGCGGGATCTGCGGCATGGTGAAGGTCCAGCTTTCGTCGCCGCCGACCATCATCTGCCGGTTCTCGCCCACCGTGGCCGTCACCGTCACGTTGGCGCCGTTGCGCCAGAGGGTAAGCTTCGCCTGCCGCCCCGCCGGAGTCTCTCGCACCATGCGCTGAAAGGCGGCCGTTCCCTGCACCGACTGGCCGTTGAATTCCAACACCACATCGCCTTCCTTCACGCCCGCCTTGAGCGCCGGGCCATCCGGAGCGAGGCTGGAGACTTCCACTCCGCGATCTTCCTTCAGGTTCAGCGCCTTCGCCCGCTCCGGACCGATATCCAGTCCGCCGATCCCCAGATACCCGCCGCCGACCTGCTCTACCACCATGGAATTCGGGTTGCGCCCCACCCGGCGCGCCGTCTGCGCCACCGCATAACCGGTGAACAGACTCACCGCCACAACCCAAATCGCACCCGCTCGCACACTCATACTCTGGCTCATCGCTGTTTCCTGATATAAATGGTGCCCACCGTGGCCGAAATCGCCAGCAGCGGACCACCGCCGTTGACCGCACCCTCCGCCACCACAACCCTTCCCTGCCTCCGCACCTGCAAGCTCGGAAAGTCCACTGCCATTCGCCGGGGGGAATCCGCCGAATCGATCTGCGCGCGGATGTTCACCCCTACATTGGACGGAATGAAGACCGTGATGTCACCATTCGCCGTCGAGAGAAAAGAATCCGTCAATTTGCCGCCCAGCAGATTCGCCACGATGTTGCCGAGCGATGTGGAGGCCCGCAACCCGCCCGTGACGTTGCTCACGTGAATCCCGCCGGAGACGCTCTCGCACTGCACGCCCGCCGCCGACCCGATGCTCACCGGACCCGCCATGTTGCGTACCGAGACCACTCCGCCCGCCTGATCCACGATCACCAGTCCGCCGCCCGTGCTCGCAGTCACGCCCGCTCCGGCGCGGGAAATGTGAATGCCTCCTCCGCCGGTTTCGGCCCGCAGCATCCCCAGAACTTCATTGACCATGATGTCGCCGCCCGCCGAGCGCAGGTCCGCTGTACCGCGCACCGTGCCCACCTGCACCTTCCCCGCGCCGCTGGAGCAGCGCAGCGCGCCGCCCACCGTCCCCACATGGATATCGCCGCCGCCCGTGGACACGGTGCAATCGCCCTGGATGCGGTCCGCAGTCACATCCCCGGCGCCTGTATTCACGTCCAGGCGGCCATCCACGCCGCTTGCATCCACCGCGCCATCCGAGGTCGCAATCACAACGTCTTCCAGGCGCGGCGCCCTGACCACCACGGTGGAAACCACCGGACCGGCGGGAGCCGTCAGCACGGTGTATTCGCCCTGCCGCGCCACCCGTACCGAGTAGTGTTCCAGCACGCGCCGCGCTTCGCTTTCCGTGCGCGCGTGCACGCTCACCCGCACCGTGTAAGAGAACGTGTTGCCCACGCCCGCCTGCACCGTCACCGGCCCGTGGGCGTTGACGCGAAGGCGCTTTCCCACCGGTCCGCTACCCTGGAAATCCCGTACGAAACGGTCGCCTTCGCGCACCATCCCACCCTGCTGCGCCACCATCAGGAAGGGCAGCAGGAGCCACACCGCCGTCCTAGAAGGTCCCGATGGAAGCATTCATCTCCCTGAGCGCCTTCTCCAGCTTCAAGCGCACCGAATTGTTGTTCTCTTTCTGCACCATGCCTTGCATGACGCCCACCATGTTGTCGTCGCGGTGCGCCACCAGCAGGTCGATCACCTGCATCCGCACGGCCGGGTCTTCGTCCAGTTGCAGCGCCTGCCGCAGCCCCTTGCGCACTTCCGAATCCGCCGCCAGCGGCTTCAGCCCTTCGATCGCCTTCAGGCGCACGCCGCGGTTGGGATCCTGCGCCAGCACGGTCAGAAGCGCGTCGCGCACTTCGATCTCACCCGGCTGCCCGGTCAACAAGCCCACCGATTCCACGCGCACCGCGGGATTGTCCTCGTGCGTCGCCGCCAAGAGCAACTGCCGGATCTTCTCGTCTTCCTTGCGCCCCTTCAAGACCTTGCGCCGGGTCTCGTCGAAGGAAATCGAGACGCCGCCGGCACTATCCGGCTGCACGCTGCGAACCGTGGAATATACATCGTCCCCAGGACCGGTGGAGGGCGCGCCCGCATTGTTGATGCTGCTCAGCCGCGCAGCGAAAAAGCCGATCGTCAGTAGCGCGAGCGCACCGAGCGGCTGACGGAACCGTCCCATGCCCGCGAGACTCTGACTCATCGCGTCCAGGAACAGCCGCCACGCCGATTTCGGTTTCACTTCCACCCGCGGAGCCCCGCCCTGAATCGCCGCCCACAGATCCGACCGGCAATCCTCCAGCAACAGCGGAGGCAGCGCCAGTTGACGCGTTTCCAATGCCGCCGCCAGAATTCGCTGCTGCTCCATCTCCCGCGCGCAGGCGGCGCACTGGTGCGTGTGCTCGTCCACCCGTTCTTCCTCGTCGGGGGTCAATTCGCCGTAGTAATAGAGCGGAATAATTTTGGAAATCGACTCGCAACTCATGTGAAATCTCCCAACACCGCGCGCATCTTCTGCGTCGCGCGAAACAGGCAGTTCTTGGCCGCCTCTTCAGTAGTCCCCAGCACTTCGCCGATATTGCGCAGGCGCAGCCCCTGGTAATGCCTCAGTTCAAACACCATCCGCTCCCGCGGCGTCAGGTCTCCCAGAGCGAGATCGATCCGCTGCTTGAGCTGCCGGTTCCACATGCTGCGCTCCGGGTCCGCGTGCGCCGATTCCTCTTCGAAGGTGTCCATCCGGTCCAGCGGACCTTCGCTGGTTTCAATGGTCGGCGACTCTTCTTTCCGCACCTTGCGCTTGCGCAGCTGGTCCAGGCAGATGTTGGTCACAATCCGGTAGAGCCAGGTATGGAAACTGCAATCGAAACGGAACGAGTGCAGGTTCTTATACACGCGCAGGAACGCTTCCTGGTATACATCCCGCGCATCTTCCGGCGAGCGCAAAAGGTTCATCGCCAGCCTGAGCACACTTTGGTCGTAGGTCCGCACCAACTGCTCGAACGCGTCCTGGTCGCCCGCTTGGGCTGCCCGTATCCACGAATCCACTTGCGGATTCGCGCGGGCTCCCGCCGTGCCGGGAACTTCCTGTGCCATGAACTCTCGCTACGTATCTTTCTATTTATCGCACTACCTGTGCAACCTTACCTGTCTACTTCGACGCACTTGGGGCGGATTCGTCACGGGCCGGCGTGGTTTTCCCACCGCATCAATTTCCGGCCCACCAATTGAGAGTCCGGCATTCGGCGTGTACAATTGTTTTGACGGATCGCGCCATGCCGCGCTGGGTCCGTTGGGCGCGCAGTTTGGACGCTGATTTTGGAAATACAGGACTTTTTGGCTTCGTTTTGTGTACCTCGCCCGCGGTTCCGGCGAAAGGTGAGCCTCAGGTTCTGGGCGATTGCACCCACTCCGCTTGCGTGAAAAGCCCCGGTGCTGTGGGTGAGTCCGCACTAACTCGTTAATTTTAGGGCACAATTTGTCGAGCAGCCGGCCAGGACATCGTGGAAGCCCACGTGCTTCTGTGCTGCCGACGCTTCAGGAGGTTTGCCGCATGGATCCAGAGACGCTTACCGTAACCGATAACCGGACCAACCAGACGTACACCCTACCCATCTATAAAGGCACGGTCCGCGCCATGGACCTGCGCCAGATCAAGACCGGTCCGGACGATTTCGGTCTCATGACGTATGATCCGGCGTTCATGAACACAGCCGCCTGTCATAGCGCGATCACCTATCTCGATGGCGACAAGGGCATTCTGCGCTACCGCGGCTACCCGATCGAACAACTCGCCGAAAAGTGCAGCTTCCTCGAAGTGGCGTACCTCCTGCTCAAGGGCGAACTGCCCACCGCCGCCCAGTTGGAGAAGTGGGAATGCCACATCATGACCCACACCCCGACCCACGAGAACGTGAAGAAGTTCCTGGACGGCTTCAACTATGACGCCCACCCCATGGGCATCCTCATCAGCACCGTGGCGGCGCTCTCCACCTTCTATCCCGAAGCCAAGAATATCGGCGACCCCAAGAACCGCTACAAGCAGATTGTCCGCCTGATCGGCAAAATGCCGACGCTGGCGGCATATGCCTACCGCCACCGCCTGGGCATGCCGTATGTGGCGCCGGATCCGGAAATGGGCTATACCCGCAACTACATGAATATGCTGTGGAAGCGGTCCGAACCCAAGTATGCCGCCAACCCCGTGCTGGCGCGCGCGCTGGAGATCCTCTTCATCCTCCACGCCGATCACGAACAGAATTGCAGCACCAGCGCCATGCGCGCCGTGGGCAGCTCGCACGCCGACCCCTACTCCACCACCGCCGCCGCCATCGCCGCCCTCTCCGGTCCGCTCCACGGCGGCGCCAATGAGGAAGTCCTGCGCATGCTGGCCGAAATCGGCACCAACGACAACATCCCGGGCTTCATCCAGCAGGTGAAGGATGGCAAGCGCAAGCTGATGGGCTTCGGCCACCGCGTGTACAAGAACTACGATCCCCGCGCCCGCATCATCAAGCAGGTGGCTGAGGAAGTCTTCGAAGTCACCGGCCGCAATCCCAAAATCGATGTCGCGCTCGAACTGGAGAAGATCGCCCTCTCCGACGAGTATTTCATCAAGCGCAAGCTCTACCCCAACGTCGATTTCTACTCCGGCATCATCTATCAG
>CAIRBY010000011.1 GCA_903876865.1 uncultured Acidobacteriia bacterium | reverse complement strand
TCTACTTCGGCAAGTTCTTCACGATGGACGAACTGCTGGAGAGCATCGAAGTGGTCACCGCCGAGGATGTCCAGCGCATCGCGCAGACCTTCTTCGACCCTAAACAGATCGCCCTCACCATCCTCGGCAACCTCGAAGATCTCAAGATCGGCCGCGAAGATCTGGCCTGTTAATCCGCTGAAAACAATCGGTGATATTGGCCAAAGGTACCATACTCCCTACAGTACTTTAAATCCGAACTGTCCCCTCGAAAACCTTGCGCTATCCCGCCCTGGCATCGTAGCATTCAGTAAGTTGACTGCTACCCGAAGATAACAGGGTATTCCCTGTTGTCGTCGGCGGAATCACACTTGTCGGTTGTGAACTGGAAACTTGGAGAGTTTCCGCGGGCTTCCTGCATGAGCTAGTCCTGTCCATCCTCTGTCATGGACTGGTGAGCCCGTCTGAAAAAAGTAGATGAAAAAGCTGCTATTTATTATTCTGATATTCGCCTTGTCTACTGCTGTCGCTTCTGCAACGCCACTTTGCACGAACGTGGTGACGACTGCTGCGACTTTCCAGGCGCAGGGCAACGTAGGCTGCCAGTTCGGCGATAAAATCTTCTACGATTTCACCTACTCCTACACCGTGGAAGACTCCACTGGCGCCGTAATTTCCACTACCGCCGTTCCCGGCACTGCGGTGACCGTCCAGTTCTCGAATCTGGGTGGAATCCCCACCCAACCCGTGGTCACCTTCCTTGCCAATTGGGACGCGAAATACGGGCAGCAGGGCGACGTTCGCATCACTTATAACGTCACCGCGCCGCCTGACTTAGCCATGGTCGCGGCTACCCTTGGGTTGACCGGTTATGTCTCCAACGTCAGTCCGACCGACCAACGCAAGTCCTATATCTCGGGCGCTGAATCCATCTGCTGTCCTGGTCCCGGCAACTCCGTCGATCACATGGGTTTGACTCTGACCCCGCCGCGTACCGGCACCGCCGGACTCGTCCTGGAAAGTGGGAATACCCAGGTGGATTTCGCGGCCGCGACCCAGATTTCCATCTCGAAGGACATCTTGATCCTCGCCGGCACCAACACCGGCGGCACTCCTCCAACCGGTAACGAAGCCACCCTGACTCGAATCGACCAGGGCCTCATCGAGGATCCGCCTGCGACTCCGGAGCCGGCCAGCCTGCTACTCGCCGCACTCGGGATCGCTCCGTTGGTGTATCTTAAGAGGAGGTCTGGAAAGACCAACTCACCGGTCGAACGCCATGAGAAGCATCCTGTTTAAATCACTGCTCGTTTTCCTGTTCGTCGCCACTGTGGCGTCGGCAGGTCCACTATGTTCCACCCTCACCGGAACCTCTTTGGATAATTTCATCGGGTTGGGTTCAGGCTGCTCGATTGGCAGTTTGCAGTTCTCCGGTTTCAGCTACAACTACACCGCCGTGAGTCCGACCGGGCCTTTATACGAGGGTGTCCCTCAGCCCGCGACTTCGGTGATTGTCACGGTCGATGACATCAACAAGTCACTCCGCTTCGACGCCAACTGGGTTGCCGGTCAAACCCAGACTTCATCCTTTTCGCTCTCGTTTACCGTCGCCGCTCCGACATCTGCGATCAGCAGTTTGAAGAGCGACTTTACCTATGTCTCGAGCGGTCCCGACAACGGCGGGCCCCTGTACACTCTGGTGGCAAACTGCGCCGGTGGCACCTGCGGCTCCTCGACCGATTTCACGGACGTAACCCTGCCCATCACGCCCACGTCCTCCACCCTCACCATCACAGACACCGTGACCATGAACGCCAACGGCATCGACGCCTTTTCCGATAACAATTTCCACCTCTCCATCATCAAAGATCAGTTTGCGCTGACCTCTCCGCCCGATCAGGTTCCCGAACCCGTCACCTACGCCCTGACCGGCTTCGGTCTGGTTGCCGTCGCCTGCTACGTCCGCCGCAAACGCAAATAACCAATTTCCCGCATTCCAAATAAGAAACCGCCAGGAGCCAATCTGCTCTCCTGGCGGTTTTTTTATTCCAAGACTCCCGGCCCATCTCGAACCGGTTCTAGTACTTTTGAACCAGCGCCGGCGCTCTCCAAGCCGCCGGCGCTGCCCGTTTCCAACTGACTACTTAGTCCGCGAGGTTTCGCTTCCGTCGCCTGAAATCGCAGCCTGCGCCGCCGCCAACCGTGCAATCGGCACACGGAACGGAGAGCAGGAGACGTAATCCATGCCGACTTTGTAGCAGAACTGCACCGAACTCGGCTCGCCGCCGTGCTCGCCGCAGATGCCGACTTCCAGTTTCGGATTGGCTTTGCGGCCCGCCGCCACAGCCATCTTCACCAGTTGGCCCACGCCCTCCTGATCCAGAACCGCGAACGGATCGTTGGCGAAGATCTTCTTTTCCTGGTAATCCGGCTGGAACTTCGTATAATCGTCGCGCGAAAGTCCCATCGTGGTCTGCGTCAGATCGTTGGTTCCGAAGCTGAAGAAGTCGGCCTGCTTGGCCACTTCGCCGGCCGTCAGCGCCGCACGCGGAATTTCAATCATGGTGCCGACCATGTAGTGCATGTCGCTCATGCCGGCCTTGGCCAGAACTTCCGTAGCCGCCGCCACCACGATCGCCTTCTGGTTTTCCAGTTCCTTGACGCCGCCGATCAGCGGAATCATGACTTCGGGAATCACCTTCACGCCCTTCTTGGCCACCTGTACGGCAGCTTCGAAGATCGCGCGCGCCTGCATTTCCGTGATCTCCGGATACGTGATGCCCAACCGGCAGCCGCGGTGGCCCAGCATGGGGTTGAATTCATGCAGTTCTTCCACACGGTGCAGCAGGGCCGGGACCACGGTCTTGAGGTTCTTCACTTCGGCGCCGAACTTGGCATACTTGGCGGCGAGTTCCTTCTTCATCTTGAGGTCGGCGTAAGGCAGGATGGCGCAATCCACCATCAGGTCCTCGCGCTTCGGCAGGAATTCGTGCAGCGGCGGATCGAGCGTGCGGATCACCACCGGGAAACCGTCCATCGCGGTGAAGAGGCCCGCGAAATCCTTGCGCTGCATCGGCAACAACTTCAACAGCGCCTTGCGGCGGCTCTTTTCGTCGCGCGCCAGAATCATCGCCTGCATGTGCTCGATGCGATCCTCGGCGAAGAACATGTGCTCCGTACGGCAGAGTCCGATACCTTCGGCGCCGAACTTGCGCGCCACTTTCGCGTCGCGCGGAATGTCCGCGTTGGCGCGAACGCCGAACTTGCCGCGGAATTCGTCGGCCCATTCCATGAAGCTCTTCAGCACGCCCGAGGACGGGTCGGCATCCAGCGTGTTCGCTTTGCCGGCGAAGACTTCACCGGTCGAACCATCCAGCGAAATCCAGTCGCCTTCCTTCAGCGTGACGACCTTGCCGCCCACTGTGACCGTGATCAGCTTCTTGTGCTCGTTCACGTCGAAGGCTTCGGCTCCGGCGACGCAGGGGGTGCCCATGCCGCGGCAAACCACCGCCGCGTGGCTCGTCATGCCGCCGCGCGAGGTCAGAATGCCCTTGGAGACTTCCATGCCGTGAATATCGTCCGGCACGGTCTCTTTGCGAACCAGAACCACCGGCGCTTTCTTCGAGAACTCGACCGCGTCTTCGCTCGAGAAGGCGACCATACCCACCGAGGCGCCCGGCGATGCCGGCAGACCCTTGGCGAGCAGCGTCAGTTCCTTCTTCGATTTCGGATCCAGCACCGGGTGCAGCAGCTGATCCAGCTGTTGCGGGTCCACGCGCAGAATCGCCTCTTCCTTGCTGATCAGGCCTTCGCCCACCATCTCGACAGCAATCCGAACCGCCGCCGGACCCGTGCGCTTACCGTTGCGGGTCTGCAACATGTAGAGCTTGTAGTCCTGAATCGTGAATTCGAAATCCTGAATGTCGCGGTAGTGATTTTCCAGGCTGGTCGTGATCTCGCGCAGCTGGTTGTAGACCGCTTCGTTCCACGCCTTCAGTTCGCCGATCGGGTGCGGCGTGCGGACGCCGGACACCACGTCTTCGCCCTGCGCATTTTCCAGGAATTCGCCGTAGAAGGCCTTCTCGCCCGTCGCCGGATTGCGCGTGAAGCCCACGCCGGTGGCCGAGGTCTCGCCCATGTTGCCGAACACCATGCCCTGCACGTTCACGGCGGTGCCGAGATCGTCCGGGATCTGGTTGAGCTGCCGGTAATACTTGGCGCGGTCGTTAAACCAGCTGCCGAACACGGCATCGCGCGCGCCCGTCAACTGCACCAGCGGATCCTGCGGGAACGGCTTGCCGGTCTTCTTCTCCACCAGCTTCTTGTAGCCCACGATGACCTGCTGCAGATCTTCCGCGGTCAGGCCGGTATCGAGCTTCACTTTGGCCTTCTTCTTCTGGCCGTCGAAGATCGCGTCGAAATCGTGCTTGGAAACTTCCAACACCACCGCGCCGTACATCTGGATGAAGCGGCGGTAGCAATCGTAGGCGAAGCGCGGATTGTTGCTCTTCTCGGCCAGCGCCTTCACGGTTTCATCGTTCAGGCCCAGGTTCAGGATGGTATCCATCATGCCCGGCATGCTGAACTTCGCGCCCGAACGCACGCTGACCAGCAGCGGGTTCTTCACGTCGCCCAGTTTCTGACCCATGCGGTCTTCCAGCGTCTTCAGGGCCTTCAGCATCTGCTCGTCGATTTCCGCCGGCACCTTGAACTGGTTATCGAAGTAGATGTTGCACACCTGCGTCGAGATCGTGAAGCCGGGGGGCACCGGCAGTTTCGCCCGGCACATCTCGGCCAGCCCGGCGCCTTTGCCACCGAGCGTGTCTTTCATCTTTCCATCGCCGTCGGCGGTTCCGTTGCCGAACGAATAGACATACTTCGCCATACTCAATTGCTCCTATGAATTAGTTACGATTTCAGAAAAATCCGCTATCGTGGAAAACTCCGCCAATAGCGTTTGCAACAGGGTCAACCGATTTTGCCGGACAACCGGGTCCGGCGCATTCACCAGCACTTTGTCAAAAAACAGATCCACTTTCGGACGCAGGCGCGAGATTACATTCTCGATCGGCTGCCCCGATATCTTGCGGAATTCCAGGTAGAGTTCGCGCTCCGGTCCCTCTTCCAGCAGCGCTTCGGA
>CAIRBY010000010.1 GCA_903876865.1 uncultured Acidobacteriia bacterium | reverse complement strand
CTGCGGTCCGCGAGTGCCCACGCCAATCGCTGCGATGTTCAGCTTTTCATTGAAGGATTTGTAGCCGAGAGCGGAGAGGGTGGGCGTGCTGCCCCAGCCTCCGCGCGGGATGGCGCCGGCGAGCAGGCTGCCATAGAAAAAATAGCGTCGCGAAAAATGGTGGTCGTTCACGTGGACCTCCACAATGGGAACAAGCAGAGTACTGGCAAGCCGCGTTCGCAACAAGCGGGGGGAGTTTACGGCCAGTCAACCAGACACCCCGGGACCGGCGCGATGGGGCTCTCCTTCCACCGTGCCTCAAAGAGCTCGCGGTATTCAGGCCAGCGCCTTCGCGGGATGTTCACGACCACGACAGCGAATTCCGGAAACGCTTTGAGAGCGCGGGCCGCGGATTCGCCAAACAGGCGATCACGAGTCAGCAAACAGCGGACGCCGGCGTCCATCGCGGCTTTCACCAAGTCGCCATTTGAAAGCGCCTTCCAGCCGCGATTCCCCGCCGTGTTACAGCGAATGCCCAGTTCCGTGAGCACGCCCGCGAGATGCACATCCATGTTCGCGTCAAGCAGCCACATGGAAGGAGCCTGCGAGTTCGGAGGCGACCTTCAGTACCTCCGGTAAGGCTTCCGGAGGGAAAGCGATCTCGAAGGAGTCGTTGATGTCCTCCAGCGACATCCCGGCAGCCAGGCACTCAAGAATCAGGGAGACGGCCAGCCGGGTGCCACGGATCGCCAGGGTGCCGCCGAGCAGTTGAGGATCGGCGACGATCCACTGGTAGTCCTTATATGCGGCAGGTTGCCAGTCTGGCATCGCGGTTCCTTCTCCGTTTCCATTCTACACGGCGCTGGCGGGTCTCCTGAAAGCTCTTCCTCACCCCGCCTTGCGCAGCCACAGGTAGCAGTGATTGCCGAGCCGTCCCGCGCGCGCCGCGGGCAGCAGCGCGAGGTCCAGATAACGCAGGGGGAAGAGCAGCCAGCCCAGCGTGAAGTGCGCGAATACGCGCCACCAGCGCCACGGCAGCAGGCACTTGGCGAACTCCAGGGTGAACACCAACAATGTCGCCGCGGGACCGGTGCGCCAGCCTTCCGCCACCACTTCCAATTCCGGCGCCAGCAGTTTCAGCCCGTCCAGCGTGAAGCGGCGATAGTCCTTCGGATACTCGTGGAACGGGTGGCAGAAGGGTGTCACCAGATGCAGGTAGCCGCCCGGCGCGAGCACACGCACCAACTCCGCGACCACGCGAGCGGGATCGACCACGTGCTCCAGCACCGCGTCGCATTCGATGCGTTGGAAGCGCTCTCCGGCGAAGGGCAGCGCGTGCGCGTCCGCGGCCACATCCACGCCGGGCATGGGGAAGAGGTCGAGATTCACATAGCCCGGCACGGTGCGCCCGGCCCCGCCCACGTAGAGATTCCAGCGTCCCAGCGGGTAATCGCGCGGTTCGCGCGGATTCATCACGAAGGGCTGCGGCGGTTCCAGCCAGCGGCGCAACACTCCGCGCGCCTGGCGTGCACGGTAGCGTTGCTCCAAGGCGGCGGTCTGCATGGCGCGCTTATTTGGCGGCGGGCAGCAGCGGCATCTTGCTCGGGAGCGTGAAGAGATCGTCTTTCAGGCTGCGGTTGATCTCGATCGTCTCGGAGTTCATCTCGTAGATCTTCTCGCCATTGCGCAGGCGCCGGATGCTGGCCGGCCATTGCACGCCCTCCACCTTCTTGTAGCGGGCGAAGAGCGTCTCTTCCTTGTCGAAATCCTTGTACTCCGGATTGCGCCGCTTCAGCAACTGGCGCACGGGCAGTTTGGTGAGGCGGCTGAAGTAGACGGTCACGGTCAGGCCGTCCGCATCCGTGATGTCCACGATCTCTACCGGCAGGTTGTCGTAGAGGTCCGCGCCCAGGGAATAGAAGTCCATCCCCGGTTCCTTCAGGCGCTGGTGCAGAATGTAGAAGACGTTTCGCAGCGTGCCGTCGCGCCAGTTCTCCACGCGCTTCGCTTCCAGCGGACGCGCGCCGCGGAAGGTGATCTCCCAGGCGCCCGTCTCGTTGAAGAGTACGCCCGCGGATTCATCTTTGTTGAAGTTCTGCCGCTCCCTCTGGCTGGGTTTGCCCGCCACGGGGGTGAGGTAGCGCGTGTAGATCTTCGCGATCGAGAGGCCGGATAACTCCTCGCGGTAAAACGAGTAGGCGCGGCCGCTTTCCACGCGGTCCTGCATGGCCAGGAACGCATCCCCGCCGAGCGCCTGCAAGGCCTCCTGCACGATTCGCTTGCCGCGTTCGTGAGCGGTCTCGGCGGCAGGCAGACTCGCGGCGAAGAGCGCCGCGGCGAGCGCGAGCGAGAATGGCAATCGGGCGGTGCGTGTCATGACTGCCTGTTTCATTGCGGCCTGCGTCCCAACTCCAGCGGTTTGATGCCGCCGTTCAGCTTGTATTCCTTCACCGTGACTTCGGAGAAGTTGCGTCCGCCCTGGTGGATGGTGATCTTGAACGGCAGTTGGATGCCGCCCACATCGCGGAAATCCTCGTACACGTCTTCGCAGAAAATCGGCGGACCGCCCGCCTGCGCGGTGTCGTATGTCACGCGCCGCGGCAAGCCTGTGGCGGCGTCGAATCCTACGGTTGCCACCTGGCCCGCCGCGTCTGTGATCTGCACGTTATCGGGGCCGAGTCCGTTCACGGTGCGGCCTTCCAGGCGGTCGCTCAGCAACAACCGGAAGTAGACGCGGAACAGGTCGCCGAAGACCTGGTTGCGCTGGGTCCCGGCGAGCGCGCCCCACCCTTGCGGAGTCGAGATCCAGCCGATCCGGCCATCGGTATACGCGGAGACTCGTCCGGAGGGGAAGATCGCGTCCTGGCGAAACAGCGTCGGCGAGATCCAGCGGTCTGTCTGCACGATCTTCGAGCCGCCCATATTCGGAACCGCGGGGTCGATCTGATATTCAGCCAGCATCGTGTAATCTTTGATCGCGGCGAGTTTATCCGCTCCGCCGGCCGCAGTTTGCGCCTTCGCCAGAGTCTGCTTACCCTCCGCGAGGCTTACATCGGTGGACGTCACCACCTCTGGTTTCGGTTCCGGAATGGTGAGATCCAGTTTCGCGACCGGGCCTCCCAACCGTTCCAGCGGGTCGCCGAACATGGCGGAGTTTCCCGCCACCACGATCGTGAAATTGGCGGGGTTGATGGCCTGCTTGGCCACCCGCATCAGTTCGGCGCGGGTCAGGCTCTGGATCGCCTTCTGCAACTGCGGCGCGTAATCGACCGGGAAGCCGTAGTATTCGAACTGCAGCATGTGGTCCAGGATTTCGGTCCTGGTGTCGAACAGGAAGCCCAGTTTTTGCAGCACGCGGTCGCGCGCAATCACGAAATCCTCTTCCGGAAGTTCCGCGCTGCGGACCGCCTCCACTTCCTGCTGCACGGCCTTGATCGTCTCGTAGCTGGAGACGCTCTTGACCGCGCCCGCGATCTCGAACACTCCCGGGTGCGCGTAGTCGGCGGCCCAGTAGGTGTTGATTTCGCTCCCGTTGCTCATCTTGCGGAAGCGGTCCAGCAGGCGGGTGCGCAGCGCGTTGCAGAGCACTTCGAGCGCGGCGTATTCCTTGCCGTCCAGTTGACCGCCGAGGTGTCCCACGCTGAAATACGATTGCGTCAGCTCTTTGCGGTCGGCCAGATACACGCCGGGCGCGGCGATGTTGCGGACTTTCGGAAACTCCGGCACGGCGGGTTGCCTGGGAGTCCAATCGGCAAACAGCGATTCCAGAAACTTCTTCAACTGCGCGCTGTCGAAATCGCCGGTGATGCCCAGGGTCAGGTTGGCCGGGAAGAAATAGCGTTCGTGGAATGCCCGCAAGTCGTTGCGCGAGATCCGGTCCACCGTGCTGTACTGCTGTTCCCAGCCGTAGGGCGTCTCCTTGCCGAAGACCAGGTTCGTGAATTCGTGGTGCGCGATCGTGGCCGGGTTGGCGTAGCGGCGGGAGATGGCTCCGCGCAATTGCGCCCGCGCCGCATCCAGTTTGTCCTGCCGGAATGCCGGTTGCGCCAGCACTTCCTTCAACAGCAGGAGTACGGTTTCGCTGTTTTCCTTCAGCGTCTGGAAGCGGACGGCGCCGGTGGTCTCGCCGATGCTCGCATCCAGGGACGCGCCGATCTGTTCCAGCAGGGTGTCGATCTGCTCTCCGGTCTTCAGCGCCGTGCCGCCGTTGCGCAGCAGGAGTCCCGTCATCTGCGCCAGGCCGATCCGCTCCGGCGGGTCGAAGGCGCTGCCTGTGCGAATCAGCGCGGTGCCCTGCACTTCCGGCAGCTCATGATCCTCCACCAGGCGGACCTTGATGCCGTTCGGCAGGGTGAAACTCTCCGGCTTGGGGATGCGGATGGCGTGCAGCGCCGGGTACTTCAGGTCCTTTGGCGAAGGGGCCGAAGCCGCGGGACGCGCGGTCTTCGATGCTGCGGCGGCCGTGCCGGCGGCATCCGCCTTCGCGGGCGCAGCGGTCTGGCCGGCCGTGGTTCCGGCTGTGGTTCCGGCGCCCGCTGCCGCACCCTTCGCGGGCGGGGTTTGGGCGGAGGCCGAAGCGGTCAGTAAAATCGCACAGAGCAGCCGTTTCATTGTGCTTGCCCCCCTTTGCGTGGAGCCGTCTGCGGCTTTGCCGCCGGACGCGGCGGGTCGGATTGGCCGGGCAGCACGCTATATGCCGTGGTGCGCCCCGTGGCCACGAAATACCGGTTGGCCACGCGCGTCACCTGCTCCGCCGTAACCGCCTTCAGTGCTTCCAGATTGGTGAAGAGCTTGCGCCAGCCACCGTACTCAGCGTGACAGAGCGCCAGCAGTTCCGCCATTTGGCCGTTACTGCCCAAACGCCGCAGCACGGTGGCGCGGCCTTGCGCTTTGGCCCGCGCCAGAGTCTGTTCGTCCAGCGGTGTGGTCTTGAGCCGCTGCAGCACGTCTTCCAGCGCCTGCTGATTCTCCTCCACCGTGTGGCCCGGCGCCGGGAACAGGAGGAAGGTGAACAGGCTCGGTCCGCGCCCGTCCGGGAAGGTCGCGACTACCTGGGTGTTCACCGCGACGTGCTTTTCTTCCACTGCCAGGCTGCGGAGCAAGCCGCTGCGGCCCTGCCCCACCACCAGTTGGATCAGGTCGAACACCGCGTCGTCCCGGTCATACTGGCTCGGGCGCTTGTAGCTGACCGCCAGGATGGGGTCGCCGGGAATCTCCACCACCGTGGTGCGCGGCCCGGCTTGCGGCGGCTCGTCGGCGTGGAACAGGGGCGGCATCGATTTGGCGGCCATCGGGCCGAAATAGCGCTCCGCCAGCCGCTTGATCTCCGCCGGATCGGCGTCGCCGCAGATCACCACAGTAATGTTGCCGGGCACGTAGTAGCGTTCGAAGAATGCCTTTACATCGCCGCGCCGCAGGTTCGAAACATCGTTGGGCCAGCCCGTCAACGGGTTGCGGTAGGGAAAGGCCGTGAAGGCGGTCGCCACCAGTTCTCCCAACACTCTTCCCTGGGCGGACTCCGTGTGTTGCCGGTACTCTGCCACGCTCGCGTCGCGTTCGGCGTAAACTTCGCGAAACGCCGGGTGCTGCAGCCGCTGGGATTCCATCAGGAACCAGAGTTCGCCGCGATTGGAGGGCAGGGTGACGGAGAACTCGGCGGCGGCGTTCGTAGTGCGGGCCTCGAGCGCGGCGGCCCCGTTCTCCGAAAAGATGCGCTGGTACTCATTGGCGACCACGCTCCGCCGCGCATTCTCGATCGCAAGCCGCGCCTGGGTGCGCAGCATGTCCACGCGGCTCTGGTCTGCCTTGAGACCCTTGTTGGCCTCCGCTTCCATCCGGTCGTAGACTTCTTCGATGGCGTCGAGCGCCTTCTTCTCTTCGGCCCAGTTGCGCGTCCCGATCGATTCGGTGCCCTTGAAGGCAAGGCGTTCCACCAGATGCGCGAGACCGGTCTGCCCGGCGGGGTCGTAGAGACTGCCCGCGTTCAGGCGCATATGGAACGAAATCAGAGGCGCGTCATGCCGTTCCAGCACGATGAAGTGGGCGCCGTTGGGCAGGGAAAACTCGGTCACCCGCTTCTCCAGGTCCTTCAGGTCGGGTGCTGGCAGGTTTTGTGCCGGCAACTGCTGTGCCGGCAGATCTTGCGCCGCAAAGCCCAAGCCTGCCGCTAATATCCAGAGTAAATTGCCAGCAAAACGCACAGTTGCCTCGCTCCTTCAAGCCACTCAACAGGATACCAAGCCCTACGTGCGGCTTTCTGCGCTGATTGTACTGCCTCCGGTATCTGCTGGCGGACCCTCCTGCTGTCCAAACGATATCAGCCTGCGGAGTAGAACCGCGAGTACCTGTCAGGTACCCGCATTACTGTCATTCCCGGCGGGCGCTCCGCATAATGAACACATGGAATCCACCTTGGCCTGGGCGGCAAAGTCTGACGGCACCGATAAGATTGCCGGCGACCGCCGCGACGATCGGCGCTATCTGCTTCAACTGGAAGTGAAATGGAAGCTGATCCGCCGCCGCCGGGTGCTCGATACCGGGGTGGGCACGACG
>CAIRBY010000009.1 GCA_903876865.1 uncultured Acidobacteriia bacterium | reverse complement strand
TCGGCGGCGGTGCGGGCGAGGCGGACTTCGCGCGCGCCGGATTGCAGGCAGGCTTCGCGGATCATATCCACCTGCGGCTCGATGGCCTCGGCGATGCCTTCGAGTTCGATCAGCAGCACCGCAGCGGCGTCCATCGGATAGCCGGCATGGGTCGCCTCTTCGACCATCCGCAGCATCACGCCATCAAGCATCTCCACCGCGACGGGCGTGATCCCGCGCGCCGTGATTTCGGCTACGGTGCGGCCGGCGTCTTCGTTCGATTCGTAAATCGCGAGCAGCGTCTTGACCAGTTCCGGCTTGCGCATCAGGCGCACAGTGACCTGCGTGACCAGCGCCATGGTGCCCTCGCTGCCGGTCAGCAGCCCGATCAGATCGTAGCCGGGCAGGTCGGTCTGTTTGCCGCCGGTCTGCACGATGGAGCCATCGGCGAGCACCAGTTCGAGCCCGAGCACGTGATTGGTGGTGACCCCGTAGGCGAGCGTGTGCGGTCCGCCGGCGTTTTCGGCGACGTTGCCGCCGATGGTGCAGGCGCGCTGGCTGGAAGGGTCGGGCGCGTAGTAGAAGCCGTTCGATTCCACGGCGAGCGTGATATCGAGATTGACCACGCCCGGCTGCACCACGGCGCGTTCATTTTCCAGGTCGATTTCGAGGATGCGGTTCATGCGCGCGAACGCGATCATGAGGCCGCCTTCTCGGGGGATGGCGCCGCCGGAGAGTCCGGTGCCGGCGCCGCGCGCGGTGAGGGGCACGTCGAATTCACGCGCCAGTTTGACCAGCGCGGCCACATCGGCGGTAGAGCGGGGGAAGGCGACCAGGTCGGGCGCGTGGCGGTCCACGCCGCCATCGTATTCGTAGAGTTTGAGGTCCTCGTGACGGTCGAGGTAGCCGCGCGGTCCCAGCAGCGAACGGACGCGTTGGACGAGGGCGGAAGAGATCATGGTGCGCCTACCCGACAATCACGACGGTGATGAAACCGGGCCCGTGCACGCCGCGCACGAGCACGAGTTCGATATCGGCCGTGCGGCTGGGTCCGGTGATCAGGACCATGGAACTGGATTGCTCGGCGGGGTGCGGCAGAACCGTGAACAGTTCGTCGAGGCTGGTGAGGATGCGCTCGCGCGGCACGATGGCCAGGTGGTGGAAGGGCAGGAGCGAAATCAGCCGGGCCTCGGCGGGGCTGGAGAGCATCACGAGCGTGCCGGTATCGCTCAGGGCGTAATCCGCGCTGGTGATGCCGATATCGACCGTGGCGGCCGCCTGCCGCAGTTCGCCCAGATCGGTGATGCCGGTGGCGACTCCGGGCAGGGTCGAGATGCCGCACTCGGCCAGATACGGGGAGTTGGAGGCGAGGGCGGTCTTGCCGGCGAGGATGCCGGCGGCGAATTCGCGAGCCGCGTCCATGGTGGGGACGCGCATGGTCTTGCCGTTGAGTTCGTTGAGGTGCGACATCATGGAAGCGATGCGGTCTTCCATGCTCACTTCCGGGACGCGCAGGCGCACCGGCGGCGGGGGCGCCACCGCCTGGCTGGGGCTGCGGCCAAGCGCAGTGCGGACCTTGTGCAGAATGTTGTCGCGGGACATTAGCGGCGCCTCCACAATTCGCGGAAGCTCTTGGGCGGCGAGGGCGGCAGGTCGCGCACGCTGAGCCATGCCTTGAGCGGGCCGATCCGCATGAAGGCCGGCACGCTGCTGATCCACTTGCCTTCGCCGGAGGGCGCGAGCGACGCGGCGATCTTGCCGCCGATCTCATACGCCTGCGGATGCGTCATCACCCACGCGAAGATGCGGAAGGCGAAGAGTTCGAGGCGGTTGAGGCCTTCCCGGGCCTCGCTCTTTTTCACGTCGCTGCGCAGATCGAGCAGGACCTTGGGGATATCGATCTTGACCGGGCAGACTTCTCCGCAGGCGCCGCACAGGCTGCTGGCGAAGGGCAGGCCGGGTTCGTGCGAGACGCCCATGAACTGCGGTGTGATGATGGCGCCGATGGGGCCGGAGTAGACCCACGGGAAACTGTGGCCGCCAATTTTGCGATATACCGGACACGTGTTAAGGCAGGCGCCGCAGCGGATGCAATAGAGCGACTGGCGCTTGGAGCGATCCGGCAGCAGTTTGGTGCGCCCGTTATCGAGCAGCACGACGTAGAACTCTTCCGGCCCGTCGATCTCGCCGGGGCGGCGCGGTCCGGAGAGAAACGAGGCGTAGACAGAGAGGTTCTGGCCGGTGGCGCTGCGGGCCAGCAGTTTGAGGAAGACCGCCAGATCCTGCGCGCGCGGAATCACCTTCTCAATCCCGGCGATGGCGATGTGGATCTTCGGCGCGGTGGTGGTGAGGCGCGCGTTGCCTTCGTTTTCGATGATGGTGACGGCGCCCGAATCGGCGACCAGGAAGTTGGCGCCGGAGATGCCGATATCCGCGTGCAGGAACTTCTCGCGCAGCACCGCGCGCGCCGTCAGCGTGATCTTCTCCGGCTCCGTCTCATTGGGCACGTGGAGTTCGCGGGTGAAGATTTCGGCCACATCGTAGCGGGTCTTGTGGAGCGCGGGAGCCACGATGTGATACGGCTTTTCGTGGGCGAGCTGGAGGATGTACTCGCCCAGATCGGTCTCCACGCTTTCCAGGCCGTGGTGTTCGAGGCGCTCGTTGAGATCCACCTCTTCGGTGGTCATGGACTTGGATTTGACGATCAGCTTGGAGCCGCGCTCTTTGGCCAGGTCGAGGACGAAATCGGAGACTTCGGTGGCGTCCTTGCAATAGATGACCTTGCCGCCGCGGGCTTCCACGTTGCGTTCGAACTCCTCGAGGTAGTGGTCGAGATTTTCGATGGCGTGCTTCTTGATCGCGTTGGCCTGGGTGCGCAGTTCCTGGTAATCCGGCAGCGAATCCGCGGCGACCGCCTCGACGCGCTTCTGCTTGAGGCGCCCGGTAGCGGTGTAGATGGCCAGTTGGAGGTTGGCATCCTCAAGCGTGGTGTGGATTTTCTGATCGAATTCGACGGACATGGTTAGCGGCTCGCCAGTACTTCCGCAAGGTGCATGGTGCGTATGGAGTGGCCGGCGCGAGAGAGCGCGCCTTGAATTTGCATGAGGCAGCTCGGGTCCAGAGAGACCACGGTCTTGGCGCCGGTGCCGAGAATGGCGTCCACTTTGGTGCGTGCCATGGCGCCACTGAGTTCGGCGAACTTCACGCTGAAGGTGCCGCCGAACCCGCAGCACTCCTCGGCGGGCGACATCTCTCGCAACTCAAGGCCTTTGACGTGGGAGAGCAGGCGCCGCGGGGCGCTCTTGATGCCCAGTTCGCGCAGGGCGTGGCAGCCATCGTGGAAGGTAATGACCTCTTCGAAGCGGGCGCCCACATCTTCCACGCCGGCAATCTCGGTGAGGAAGGTGGCAAACTCGAATACCTTCTTTTCCATGGCGTGGACGAGCGCGAGGGTCTCCGGTTCCTTCTGGAAAAGGTCGGCGTAGTGGTGCGTGATCATCGACGTGCAGGAGCCCGATGGGACTACGATCTGTTCGCTTGCGGCGAAGGTCTCCAGGAAGTGCCGCGCCACCGTGCGGGCTTCGGCGCGGTAGCCGCTATTGAAGGCGGGTTGGCCGCAGCACGTCTGACTTTCCGGAAAATCGACGCGATAGCCGAGGCGTTCCAGCACGTCCGCCATCGCGATTCCCACGTTGGGAAAGAGCTGATCGACCATGCAGGTGACGAACAGCGAAACCTGTTTGCCCATGTAGGGAAGATTGTATCAGGTAGAAGGCATGAAGACGCATTGTAGGGCAGGCGCTTTCGCCTGCCAATTCTTCGGGCGCGCACGGTTGGCAGGCGAAAACGCCTGCCCTACCCTACCGCGTTCGACGTTCAGGAACGGAAGGCTCCCAGGGCGAGCAGGATGGCGCGGGCGCCGTAGAAGCTCCACTCGCTCAGCCAGCGGCCGAGGCTGGTGAAAGAGATCAGCGCGATCAGCAGCATGAAGCCGGCGCGGGCGATTTCCATATAGATCTTGATCGGAATGCGCGCGGCCAGCAGCAGGCGCGAGCCATCCAGCGGCGGGATCGGCAGCATGTTGAAGAGCGCCAGATACAGGCTGAGGCGGACGCCCTGTGCCGCGACCTGCGCGAAGGCGGGGAAGTGGGCGCGCGTGGCCACGGCGATAGCGCCAAGGAGGATGGCCATGATCACGTTGCTGAACGGTCCGGCGAGCGCCACCAGGGCGAAGCCGTTGAGCCCGCCCCGGAGCTTGGAGGGATCCGTACGCACGGGGCGTCCCCAGCCGAGGAAGCCGCCGCCGAGCAGGGAAGTGACGAACGGCAGCGCCACCGTGCCGATCCAATCGACATGGGCCATGGGGTTGAGAGTGACGCGGCCATCGCGGGATGGCGTATCGTCGCCCAGTCGTGTGGCGACCCAGGCGTGCGCGAATTCGTGCGGCGTCGTGAGGATCCACAGGAGCAGCACGTTGAAACAGGCGGGGATGAATTGGAGGTGCATTCAGTAGAGCGGCGTTCAGTGATCGCGGCGCGCAATCGCGGCCCAGAGGCCGAGCAGGGCAAGAATGGAAACGAAGAGGAGGATGCGCGCCACGCCGGTACTTCCATTGTAACCGCGCGCCCGGCCGGGCCGTAGAATGAAACGTGAGCTTGCGCCTGTTCATCGGAATGTTGAGCGTGTTGCCATCCGCGTCCCTGCTCGCGCAGGAGCCCCTGCAGCAGCCCCTGGAGATTGTGCGCCGCGCGGTGGAGATGGATCGCCGCGATACGGAAATTTCGCGCAACTACACCTACCTGCAGCGCCAGGAGCAGCGCGAACTTGATAGCGACGGCAAGCTGAAACGGACGCAGAGCGAAACCTTCGACATCACCCTGCTGGAGGGCTCGCCCTACCGCCGGCAGGTGGCGAAAGACGACCATCCGCTGGGTCCGAAGGAGCAGCGCAAGGAAGAAGAGAAGCTCCAGCACAGCATCGCCGAACGTCGCAAAGAGACGAAGGAGCAGCGCGAGCGGCGCATCGCGGAGTGGACGCGGCGGCAGGAGAAGCAGCGCGAACCGGTCAAGGAATTGCCGGAGGCCTTCGAGTTCAAATTGCGCGGCGAAGAACCGTTGAACGGCGGCGTGGCGTATGTGATCGACGCCACGCCCAAGCCGGGATACCGGCCCAAGAGTTCGGCCACCGCGTTCTTCCCCAAGGTCAAACTGCGGCTCTGGATCAACAAGCAGGATTATCAGTGGGTGCGGATGGATCTGGAGACGCTGGACACCATCAGCTTCGGCGGCGTGCTGGTGCGCATGGCGAAGGGCAGCCATCTCATGGTGGAGAATGCGCGCATCAATCAGGAGGTCTGGCTGCCGAAGAGCGCGGTGCTGCGGGGTTCGGTGCGAATCGCGCTGGTGAAGATGCTGCGCGGCGAAATCTCCTTCACGTTCAGCGACTACAAGAAGTTCCAGGCCGAGTCGCGTCTGGTGACGCAGTAGCGCCGCCCCACCCGCGAGGGAATGCAGGTAGGGCAGGCGTTTCCGCCTGCCACTCGTGTTTGGCTATCCAGTCGCGTACAAGACGGCTGATTTCAGGGCAAATTGGATTTGAGGCGGCTTCGTTGTGGATGGGTTGACCACTGCGAAGCCGCTTTTATTCGT
>CAIRBY010000008.1 GCA_903876865.1 uncultured Acidobacteriia bacterium | reverse complement strand
CGCGGGAACGTGCCGCGGAACCAGATCATCATGTAGATGATCACGCTCACCTTCATCAGGAACCAGAACAGCCCGATGATCGCGTGGTTCACCATCGGAATCGCCATGATCCCGCCGATTGCAATCAGCAGCACCACTACGCCCAGCAGCACCTTCTGCTGCATCGGGTCCACCAGCTTCTTGATCAGCGTGTACGTCGAGAGTCCCGAGCCCACGAACAGCAGCACCGGCACGCCGTAATTCAACGGCGCTTCCAGCCACGCCACATTCGGGAAGGGACGCAGCCAGCCGCCCCAGAACAGCGTCACCGCCACCGAACACACCACGAAAATATTCGCGTACTCCGCCAGGAAGTAGAGCGCCCAGCGGAAGCCCGAGTACTCCGTGTGGAAGCCCGCCACCAGTTCCGATTCCGCTTCCGGCAAATCGAACGGCGCGCGATTCGTCTCCGCCGTCGCCGCGATGATGTACACCGCGAACGGCACGATCATGAAACCGTAATTCGCGAAAACGCCCCACGTGCCGCGCGTTAGTTGCGATTGCACGATGCCCTGCATGCTCAGCGTGCCCGCCACCATCACGCCGCTCAACAACGCGAACGAAAGCGCCACTTCGTAGCTCACCAGCTGCGCCGCGCTGCGCAGCGCGCCCAACAGCGAGTAGTGGCTGTTCGAACTCCAGCCGCCCAGAATGATGCCGAGGATGCCCACCGCGCCCATCGCGCTTACCACCAGCAGTCCCACGTTTACATCGGCCACGAAGATGTACTTCCCGAAGGGAAGCACGGCGAAAGCGCTCAGCGCGGTAATCGTCGAGATACAGGGCGCGAACCAGAAGATCGCCTGATCCGAATCGGTTGGGATGATGTCTTCCTTGAGCAGCAGCTTCAACGCGTCCGCAATCGGCTGTAACAGCCCGTGCGGACCCACGCGCATAGGCCCGAGCCGCACCTGGAAATCCGCCAGCACCTTGCGCTCCACCAGCACGATGTATCCGGCCACGAGCGGGAAGGCGGCGATGATGACCAGCGTCACCAGGATGGGCATGAAGAGCGGATGATTGAGTACCGTTGCCATATCGTTTTACCGGACCAGCAGCGAAGACTTTGCGATTTCCAGGAAGGGCTGCGGATACAGCCCGATGACCAGCGTCGCGGCCAGCGAAACGCCCAGCGCGATGCGCAGCGGGAACGTCGTCGCCAGTGCGGGCTCGTTCTCCGGCGCCTCGCGGATGAACATGCTGCGAACAATTTTGAAGTAGTAATAAATCGCCACCGCCGCATACAGCGACGCCACCGCCGCCAGCACATAATGCCTGGTTTCGATCAGCGATTCGAAAATGTAGAACTTGCCGAGGAAGCCCGCCGTCGGCGGAATGCCCGCCAGCGAGAGCAGGAAAATCAGCATCAGAAACGCATAGCCCGGGCTCTTGTGCACCAGCCCCGCCATGTCGTCCAGCTCTTCGCCGATGATGTTGGCGCGGCGCAGAGCCACCACCACCAACAGCGCGCCCAGGTTCATGAACGTGTACACCATGATGTACACCGCAATGCCCTTGATGCCAGTCTCGTTGCCCGCGATCAGGCCCAGCAGCATGAAGCCCGCGTGCGAGACCGAACTGTACGCCAGCAGCCGTTTGATGTTGGTCTGGTTGAGCGCGGCCAGGTTGCCGATCGTCAGCGTCAGCACCGCGATCAAAGTCAGCAGCGGCTCCCACGTCTCGCGCGCCGAAGCGAACGGGCCCAGGAAAATGCGCAGCAGGAAGGCGATGGAAGCCGCCTTCGACGCCACCGAAAGATACGCCGTGATCGTGGTGGGCGCGCCTTCATACGCATCCGGCGCCCACATATGGAAGGGCGCGGCGGAGATCTTGAAGAGCAGCCCCACGGAGGTCGTGGTCAGCGCCAGGAATACCATCGGGTCCCATGCCGGACGCTGCGCGATCGCGCCCGCGATATCGGCGAGCTTCGTCGAACCGCAGAGTCCGTACAGGATCGAAAAACCGTAGACCAGGAAGCCACTCGAGAACGCTCCCAAAATCAGGTATTTCAGCGCCGCTTCGTTGGAGCGCTTGTCGCTGCGCAGGAAGCCCACCAGAATGTAGAAGCAGAGCGCCATCAGCTCCAGGCCGATATAGAGCGTGATCAGGTCCGTGCCCGCCGCCAGGAAGTACATTCCAGATTGCGCGAACAGCACCAGCGCATAATATTCGCCGTGATGCTCGCCCGCATTCTCCAGGTACTTGTAAGAGACCACCGCGACAATCAGCGCCGCGATCAGGAACAGCCAGTTGAAGAAGATGCTGAAGCCGTCCACCGTGATTGAGCCGCCGAAGCCGCTCAGGTCCGGCACGTTCTGCGCCGCCAGCCAGCTGGTTTGGCGGAACAGGCTGAACCCCGTGAAGCCCTCCGCCAGCACCACGAAAATCAACAGGTACTTGCGCTGCCGCGGGTCCGGGAAGATCAGAAAATCGAAGAGCAGAATGGCGCAGCCGAAGAGCGCCAGCATCACCGCCGGGATGATGGAGAAGTAATCGTTGGTGGTGAAGAACTGGGACATGTCCATTAGCGGGCGCCTCCGTTAGACGGCACTGTGGGGATGCTCGCGTTCTGCACCGGGCCGGAGTAATAACCCGGCCGCACGCGCTGGACGATCTCACTCACCGGTTGGCGCAGTACATCGAAATACGGCTTCGGGTAAACGCCGATCCAGATCGACCACGCGATCAGCGGCACGAACAGCGCCACTTCGCGCGCGCTCATATCGTGCAGCGTCAGGTTCTTTCCGTTCGTGACCTGTCCCAGCATGGTGCGCTGGTAGAGCCAAAGTAGATACGCCGCGCCCAGAATCACGCCTGTGACCGCGAACGCCGCCCAGATCGGGTTGGCCTCGAACGCGCCCTGCAGGATTGTGAACTCGCCCACGAAGCCGTTCAACAGCGGCAACCCCGCGCTGCTCAGCATCGCAATCGCGAAGATGATCGCGAACTTCGGCATCACATGCGCCAGTCCGCCGTACTCCGAAATCGCGCGCGTATGCCGCCGCTCGTAAATGATCCCGATCACCAGGAAGAGCATGCCGGTCGAGATGCCGTGATTGATCTGCTGCAGCACCGAGCCCGCAATCCCGTTCGGATTCATGGAAAAAATTCCCAGCGTGCAGAAGCCCAGGTGGCTCACCGAGGAGTAAGCAATCAACTTCTTCCAATCCGCCTGCATCAGGCTCACCAGCGCGCCATAAATGATCCCGATGATGGAGAGAATCGCCAGAATCTGCACGATCTTCTGATCCATCGACGCCTTGGGCAATAGCGGTAGCGAGAAGCGCAGGAACCCGTACGTCCCCATTTTCAAAAGCACCGCGGCCAGAATCACGGAGCCCGCCGTGGGGGCTTCCACGTGCGCGTCCGGCAGCCAGGTGTGGAACGGGAACATCGGCACCTTGATGGCGAAGCCGATGAAGAAGGCCCAGAAGACCCACTGCTGCAACCCGAGCGGCAGGTTCAGCTTCATCAGTTCCGCAATCTCGAACGTGTAGAAGCCGAACTGCTGATGATGCTGGAAGTAGAGCGTCAGAATGCCCAGCAGCATCAATACGCTGCCGGCCAAGGTGTACAGGAAGAACTTGATCGCGGCGTAGAGCTTTCGCGGCCCGCCCCACACGCCGATGATGAAGTACATCGGCACCAGCACCAGTTCCCAGAACACGTAAAACAGGAAGAAGTCGAGCGAGAGAAACACGCCGATCATCCCCACCTGCAACAGCAGGAACATCGCGTAGTATTCCTTCACGCGCTCCTGAATCGCATTCCATGAACACAAAATCGCGATCGACCCCATCAGCGTCGTGAGCATGATCAACAACAGGCTGATGCCATCCATGCCGATGTGATAATGCGCGCCCAGCGCCGGGATCCAATCCACCGACTCTTCGAACTGGTAGCCGGGCTTGCCGGCCTGAAAACGCGAAACCAGGGGCAGGGATATCAGGAACCCGCCGAAGCCCACCAGATTCGCCCAGATGCGGATCAGGTCCTTGTTCTTGCCGGGCAGGAACAGCAGGACCGCGAGGCCCGCCAGCGGCGTGAGCAGAATAATGCTGAGTAAGTGCTGGTCCATATCGTTACCGGACGACGTAATACCCGAAGAACACCAGAACCCCGATCACCACGAAGAAGGCATATGCCTGCACGCGCCCGGTCTGAAGAATGCACACCGGGTAAGAGGCCATCTTCACCACAAAACTGATCAGGCGTACCGTGCCATCCACCACCCACGTGTCCCACCACGCCGAAAGCGTGGCCATGAACCGCGTGAGCCATCCGGCGCCATTCACGCCGCCATCCACCACGTTGCGATCGAATGCGCCGAGCACGTTGCCGCCGCCCTTGCACAGGCCATCCACGAACAGATACTCGTAGATCTCGTCCAGATACCACTTCTTCACGAGCGTGCGATACAGGCCCGGGACCGCCGCCGCGATGCTCTCCGGAATATCGGGCCGCGAAATGTAGAAGTAGCGCGCCACCAGAATCCCGCCCGCGGCTACCGCGATCGAAGTAAACATCAGCGTCCACTCCAGCCCCGCCGAGTGCTCTACTTCCTTCACCGCTTCTCCCGCGCCCGAGGCAAACACCGGCAGCAGCCAGTTCTCAAAGGTCCGGAAGCCCTCTCCGAAAATGCTCCACAGTTTCGGCACGCCCAGCCACCCGGCCAGCACGCTGCCGCAGGCCAGCACCGAAAGTACGCCCGTCATCGAAACCGGCGATTCGTGCATGTGCGCGGCCGCTTCGGCGCTCACCCGGCTCTTGCCGTAGAAGGTCAGGTACATCATGCGCCACATATAAAATGCGGTCATCGCGGCCGTCGTCAAGCCCACCGCCCACAGAATCGTCGAGCCCTTCTCGGAGCTGAACGTCTGCCACAAAATCTCGTCCTTCGAGAAGAAGCCGGCCAGTCCCGGGATGCCCGCGATCGCCACGCTGCCGATCCACATCGTGCGGAACGTCACCGGGATCTTGTCCTTCAACCCGCCCATCTTCCGCATGTCCTGCTCGCCGCTCATCGCGTGAATCACGGAGCCGGAACCCAGGAAGAGCAGTGCCTTGAAGAACGCGTGCGTCATCAGGTGGAAGACCGCGACCCAATACGCGCCCACGCCCAGCGCCAGGAACATATACCCAAGCTGACTGACCGTCGAGTACGCCAGCACGCGCTTGATATCCGTCTGCACCAGCGCAATCGATGCCGCCAGTATCGCCGTGAACGCGCCCACAATCGCCACCACATGCCCCGTGATCGGCGCCAGTTCGAACAGCGCCGAGGAGCGCGCGATCATGTACACGCCCGCCGTCACCATGGTGGCGGCGTGGATCAGCGCGGAAACCGGCGTCGGACCTTCCATCGCGTCCGGCAGCCACACAAACAGCGGGAACTGCGCGCTCTTGCCCGTCGCGCCGAAGAACAGGCACAGCGAGATGATCGTCAGCGTGCCCACGCCCGCCACTTCCGGGGTGAAGGCGCCGCTATGCAGCACCGCGTTCACGTCCGTGAAGCGCAGGCTGCCCACCGTGCTCATCAACAGCAGCATGCCCATCACAAAGCCGGCATCGCCCACCCGATTTACGATGAACGCTTTCTTGCCCGCGTCGCCCGCGCTGCGCTTGTGGAAGTAGAAGCCGATCAGCAGGTAGCTGCACAACCCCACGCCCTCCCAGCCGACGAAGAGCAGCGCATAGTTGTTGGCCAGCACCAGCATCAGCATGAAGAAGACGAACAGGTTCAGGTATCCGAAAAACCGGTAATAGCCGTTGTCGTGCGCCATGTACCCGGTCGAGTACACGTGAATCAAAAAACCGATGCCCGTGATCACCAGGATCATCACGCTCGAAAGCGGATCCAGCAGGAAGCCCCAGTCGATGTGGAACGTCGCCAACTGCCCGTTCGACATGTGAAACGGCAGCCCCGCGAGCCACGTGAACTGAATCACCTCGGCCGTGCGATGCGCCTTCTGCGTCAGCTGCCATACCGCGCCCGCGGAGAAGAGGAAGGAGAGCAGAATCATCCCCGGGCAGATCAGATTAATCAGGAACTTCAACGGCGAGTGCGCGTGCCCGTGCTCGTGATCATGCCCGTGATCGTGCCCGTGATCATGCCCGTGATCATGCCCGTGCCCGTGCTCGTGATCATGCCCGTGATCATGCCCGTGATCATGCCCGTGCCCGTGATGGGCGTGGCCATGTTCGTAGATGGGCTCCACGCCCGGAGCGATCGCTACTTCGCTCACCGGTTGCGGGTCCAGCGTCTTGCCGAAGAACAGCATCAGGGCCGCTCCAGCGAGCGGGAAGAGCGGAATCAGCCAGATCAGTTCGAGAAAGTTCACAAGGTTCCTACCACTTCAGTAAGTCGATTTCGTCCGCCTGCACGGTTTCCTTGTTGCGGAACAGCGCGATCAGGATTCCCAGCCCCACCGCGGCTTCCGCCACAGCGTCGGTAATCACAAAGATCGCGAACACCTGCCCCGTCGCGTGCTGCCACATATGCGAAAAGGCGATCAGGTTGATATTCACTGCGTTGAGAATGAGCTCGATGCTCATCAGAATAATCACCACGTTGCGCCGCGTCAGCACGCCGACGGTGCCGATCAGCAGTAACGCCAGGCTGAGGGCCAGATAGTGAGCGGTGGTAATCGGATGCATCGTCAGATCCTCTTCTTCGCCATGATCACCGAGCCCACTACCGCTACCAGCAGCAGGATCGAGGCGATCTCAAACGGCAGCAGATACGTGCTGAATAACGAATCCGCCACCTGCTCCGTATTCCCCAGCCCCGCCGGAGTGCCTTCCAGCACCGGCGCCGGAATGTGCAGCGAGCCGAAGCCGCGCCACAGCAGCGCGCCAATGCCCGCGCCCGCCGCGCCAATCGCGATCAGCGCCACCATCCACCCGCCGCTGAACTGCCGCTCCTTCGCCGCCTGGTCCAGATTCACCAGCATGATCACGAACAGGAACAGCACCATGATGCCGCCGATGTACAGCACGATCTGCACCGCGAACAGAAACTCCGCCTGTTGCAGCAGGTACAGCCCGGCCACGCCGAGCAGCGACACGATCAATGAAATTGCGCTGTGCACCGCGCTGCGGCGCGTGATGGTGAGGATGGCGCCGATCAGCACCATCACCGCGAAAATGTAGAACAGAACCGTATCGATCAGCATTTGTATTGGGTGGGCCTTGGCCCTTCTTCCAGCGTCTGCCGGTCCCAGATCTGGCCTTCCCGGGTGTACGTGGCCATTTCAAAATCCTGCGTCAGCTCCAGCGCGTCCACCGGGCAGGCGTCCTCGCACAACCCGCAGAACATGCAGCGCGATGTGTCATACGTGAAGGTCGTCAGTTCCTTGCGCTTGGTCTCTTCGTTGCGTTCGCTCGTCACCACGATCAGCGTTTCCGGGCACGCCAGCGCGCACAGATTGCACGCGATGCACAGCGTCTCGCCATTATCCGGATTGATGTTCAGCCGCGGCGCGCCCCGGTACCGCTCCGCCACCTTCGGCCGCTCTTCCGGATACCGCTCCGTGTAGATCAGCTTCGGATCCTGGTTGCGGAAAGTTACCCAGAGCCCTTGGAAGAGGTCCGCGAGAAAGATTTTCTTTAAGAGCCCGGCCATAATGTTCAATCCCTACCGATCGATCTCACCCAGCACAATATCGAGCGTGCCGATCACCGCCACCACATCCGCCACCAGTCCGCCCCGGATCATCCGGTCCAGCGCCTGCAGATTCACAAACGAAGGAGGCCGCACCCGCACCCGGTAAGGCTGCGTCGAGCCATCGCTCACCGCGTAATATCCCAACTCGCCCTTCGGCGCTTCGATCGAAACGTACGCCTCGCCCACCGGAGGCTTGATCACCTTCCCGACCTTCCCCATGATGGGCCCTTCGGGAATCGCCGCCACCGCCTGCTCCATGATGCGCACCGATTGCCGCATCTCTTCCATGCGCACAATGTACCGGTCGTACGTGTCGCCGTTCGTCCGCGTGGGAATTTCGAAATCGTATTTCTCGTAGCCGGAGTAAGGCTGCGCCTTGCGCAGATCCCACTTCACGCCCGCCGCCCGCAGCACCGGTCCCGTGACTCCGAACTCCTTGCACTCGTCGCCGCTCAGAATCCCGACGTCCTTCAGCCGTCCCACCCAGATGCGATTGTTGGTGAGCAGTTCCTCGTACTCGTCCACATGCGGCAGGAACATTTTACAGAAGTCGATGATCTCCTGCTCGAAGCCGTCATACGTCTCGTACAGCAGTCCGCCGATGCGGAAGGCGTGCGTCGTCAACCGCGCGCCGCAGTATTTTTCGAAAATTTTCAGCGCCTCTTCGCGTTCGCGCAGGCAGTAGAACACCGGCGTGATCGCGCCGATATCGAGCGCGTGCGTGCCCAGCCACAGCAGGTGGCTCGCGATCCGGTTCAACTCCGTCAGGATCACGCGGATCGCCTGCGCCCGCGCCGGCACTTCCACGTTCAGCAACTTCTCCACCGCCAGGCAGTAGCCCAGCCCGTTAGAGATCGCCGCCACGTAATCCATCCGGTCCACATACGGATTGAACTGCGCGTACGTCCGGTTCTCCGCGATCTTCTCCACCCCGCGGTGCAGGTAGCCGATGATGCACTCCGTGCCCAGTACCTTTTCGCCGTCCAGTTTGAGGATCACGCGCAGCACGCCGTGCGTCGATGGGTGCTGCGGACCCATGTTCAGCACCAGTTCGGTCGAATCCAGGAATGTAGTGTCCGCCATTACTGTCCGCTTTCAATTCCCAGGTTCTCGCGCACCCAGCGCTGATCCTGCTGAAGTATTCCGTAGTCCTTGCGCAGCGGGAAGCCTTCCCATTCGTCCGGCATCAAAATGCGCCGCATATCCGGGTGCCCGGCGAATTCGACTCCGAACATATCGTAGACTTCGCGTTCCAGCCAGTTCGCAGTCAGATGCACGCCAACTGCCGTTTCCGGTTTGTATCCGTCCGCGATCTGAATCTTCAGACGCACCCGCTCGTTGCGGCTGAAACTGTAAAGGATGTAGACGATGTCGAACCGCTCCGCCCGCTTCGGCCAATCCACCGCGGTCAGGTCTACCAGGTAATCGAAATCGCAATCGAGCTTGAGGAACTCCAGGATGGGGATTGCCAGATCCGGGCGCGCAACAATGAAGTTCTGCCCCAGATAGGTCGATGTTGCGCTGATTCCTTCGCCAAACCTCTCCCTGATTTCACTGGCGAGGTCGCTCTCCCATGGCGTAGCGGCCATGATCGCGGGCGGCTTAGGAGCGGCCGCTGCTGGCTTCGGAGGGGCTGCTTTCACAGCTTCAGCGGCTGGTTTTGCCGGTGGTGTCGCCTCGCCTCCACCAGTGGGCGGAGGCGGCTCAGAGCCCTCCGGCTTCTGCTCGTCAGCCATGTCTGTTCCTCGTGAAGACTCCTACACTTATCATTTGCGATGAGCGGGTGTCAAATTGAGTGACAACGCGCGTCCCTCTGCGCCATATGGCTCATCGCCGCCCGGTGGGACAGGCCATCGTTGTGTGTGGCCTGTCGGCTAATCTAGGCCTTTACCCCCACCCCCCCTTCCCCCGCGCTGAATCACCGTATCCTACCGTTCAACCCCCGGAACCACCCGGTCGCTCCACCTTCCTGGGCATCCCCCCACGCTTATGATTTAATAGAGACTTGTTCCAAGTTCATCATCTGCAACGGGCCTGGCGTGCCGCTCACCGTCGCGCGCGCGAGTTCCGTATGATTGCAAAAGGGTTGGCCTCTACAGACCATCCAGTGCTGGCGCACATCATCCCCATGCGCCGCTGCAACCTCTCCTGCACCTACTGCAACGAGTACGACGATTTCTCCAAGCCCGTCCCCGTCGATACCATGTATCAACGCCTGGACCGGCTTGCCGAACTCGGCACCACCATCATCACCATCTCCGGCGGCGAACCCCTCCTCCACCCCGAACTCGATCAGTTGATCGCCCGCGTGCGCAAAAACGGCGTCATTTCCGGGATGATCACCAACGGCTACCTCCTCACCGCCGAACGCATCCAGCGCCTCAACCGCGCCGGACTCGAACACCTCCAGATCTCCATCGATAACGTGATGCCGGACGCGGTCTCCAAAAAGAGCCTCAAAGTCCTGGACAAGAAGCTCCAACTGCTCGCCGAGCACGCCGAGTTTCACGTCAACATCAACAGCGTCGTCGGCGGCGGCATCCACACCCCCCAGGACGCCCTCGTCATCGGTCGCCGTGCCCTCGAACTCGGCTTCACCTCCACCATCGGCATCATCCACGATGGCGATGGCCAGCTCCAGCCCCTCGCCGACGAAGAGCGCGAAGTCTACCTCGCCATGCGCTCCATGGAGAAGACCAACTACTCCCGCATCAACGGCTTCCAGGACAACATCGCCCACGGCAGGGAAAACGATTGGCGCTGCCGCGCCGGCGCCCGCTACCTCTACATCTGCGAAGAAGGCCTCGTCCACTACTGCTCCCAGCAGCGCGGCTACCCCGGCAAACACCTCCTCGAATACACCACCGCCGATATCCGCCGCGAATACCGCACCGCCAAGCCCTGCGCCCCCCGCTGCACCGTCGCCTGCGCCCACCAGACCAGCAAGATGGATTTCTGGCGCGACCCCCAAACCCTCCCCGTCTCCCCCGTTGGCGAGACCCATACCGGTCCCCTCATCCAACTCCAGCCCAAGTAGATTTCCCACAACCGTAGCCTTCCCGCCCGCCATGCGCTACTTCCGCCTCTTTTACAAGGCCGACCAGAGCGAAGTCCTGGCCATGGCGCCCACCCGCGCCGCCCTCCCCGCCGATCCCGACCACTGCCCCGCCTGCTTCGCCATTCCCCGCGGCGTCGGCGTCAACCCCTACCTCACCGTCAGCGTCAACGGCGCTCCCATGCCCGTCGCCATCGGCGGCACCCTCGCCTCCCTGCTCCGCGCCGCCAAACTCACCCCCGAGTCCGTGCTCCCCACTCTCACCATCCTCAAGCCCTGGCACGGCGCCCTCACCCCGCTCGAATTCGACCGCCGCAACTCCGCGATCCTCCAACTCGTCCTCACCGGCGACGAACTCCTCCGCTGGCAGACGCCGTAATTCGCGCAACCGAAAACGGACTTTTTGTACCCGAAATCGGAATCCCGCGACCTGCCCGGGTGCTACTATAATTCTGCCGGCGGGTAGCAACCCCGCCTCGCAGCGGAGGTCGCCACCCTGGCCTTAATCCTGGTCGTAACCGAGTTTCGAGTTTCGCCGGGCACCGAATCCGCCGTCTGTCCGGCACTTCTCGAGTGGCGCACCTCAGCCATCGGAGCCCCCGGGTTTCTCGGCATGGAACTGCTCTCCGATCGCGGGAATCCCTCTGCCTTTCAACTCCTCACGCGCTGGCTGGACGAGGCGTCCTACCACTCCTGGCACTCCGGCCCCTTCCAGGAT
>CAIRBY010000007.1 GCA_903876865.1 uncultured Acidobacteriia bacterium | reverse complement strand
GTGCGTGAAGACGCCGACCCCTTCGCCCCCGCCAACGTGGAGTTGCAGGCGGTGGCGCAACTGACCAACCCCGGTGAAGTGCGCGAGGAAGATCTGCTGCCCTCGTTCCTCTATCTGCCGGGCGCGAGCGATTTTCCGGCGGGCAGCCTGGCGCTGCCGTGGGACGAAGAGCGCACATTCGTGGTCGGGCGACTCGCATTGAAGCGGGGCAGCGAAAATACCGGGCGGCTGGTCTCATCGGCCAAAAGCTGGCTCTCGCATTCGGCGGTGGACCGTACGTCGCCGCTCCTGCCCTTCCGCGCGCCCGAAGGCGTGGCCAGGATTTCGCCGGTGGAAGCGAGCAAGCGGTACCTGCAGCATCTGCGGGAGGCGTGGGACGCGAAGATGCCGGAGGCGCCCTTCACCGAACAGCAGGTGCTGGTGACGGTGCCGGCGAGTTTCGACGCGGTCGCGCGCGAACTCACGCTGGACGCGGCGAAACAGGCGGGATTCCAGAACATCACGTTATTGGAGGAGCCGCAGGCGGCGTTTTACGCGTGGCTGGAGCGGCACGCCGATTGGCGCGAGCGCGTGGCCGTGGGCGACCTGATTCTGGTGGTGGATATCGGCGGCGGCACCACGGATTTCACCCTGATTTCGGTGACGGATCAGGGCGGCCAACTGGCGTTGACGCGCGTCGCCGTGGGCGAACACATCCTGCTGGGCGGTGACAATATCGATCTGGCGCTGGCGGGCGTAGTCGCGGCAAGGCTGGCGGAAAAGGGCACGAAGATCGACAGCCGCCAGCATCAGGCGCTGTGGGCGAACTGCCGCGCGGCGAAGGAGAAGTTGCTGGCTCCGGGCGCGACGGTGCAGGAACAGCCGGTGACGATTCTGGGCAAGGGCAGCGGGCTGATCGGCGGCTCGATCAAGGCCACGCTTCTAGCGAGCGATATCGAAACGGTACTCGGCGAAGGCTTCCTTCCCGCGGTCGCGAGCAGTGAGATGCCGGCGGGCTCGCGGCGCGCGGGCTTGCAGGAACTGGGACTGCCGTACGCGGCGGACCCGGCGATTACGCGGCACCTGGGGCGCTTCCTGCGGCAGCAGGCATCCAGCGCCGAACATGGCGCGGTGCGGCGCGGCGCGAGCGGACTGGCCTGCCCCACGCACATCCTCTTCAACGGGGGCGTGCTGAAGGCGGATCTGGTGCGCGAGCGAATCCTGAGCACGCTCGACGGGTGGCTGGCGGATGAGGGCATGCCCGCGGTGAAGCCGCTCTCTGGCGAAGATTTGATGCACGCGGTGGCGCGCGGCGCGGCCTATTACGGGCTGGCGCTGGCCGGCGCGGGTGTGCGCATCCGCGGCGGAGTGGCGCGAACGTATTACGTAGCGGTGGAATCCGCGATGCCGGCCGTCCCGGGCTTCCCAGCTCCGTTCAAGGCGCTCACCGTAGTGCCGTTCGGCATGGAAGAGGGCACGGAGACGCGCATCCCTGGGCGGGAATTCGGCTTGGTGGTGGGTCAGGCGGCCGAGTTCCGATTCTTCACCAGCGCCTCGCGCAAGAACGACGCTCCCGGCGACCTGATCGAAGATTTCGGCGACGCCCTGGAAGAACTCGCACCCATGGACGTGAGCTTCGACGCGGGCGAGACCAGCGAAGTGGTCCCGGTATCGTTCGAAAGCGTGGTGACGGAGACGGGGATGCTGCAGTTGTGGTGCGTGGCGCGCGATGGGCGGCGGTGGAAGCTGGAGTTCAATGTGCGGGAGCGGGTGCAGGGGTAATGTGCGGGAGCGGGTGCAGGGGTAATGTGCGCGAAAGCGAGTCGCCGGACGCAATGACGAAGCGGTCTGAGTCTGGAGATGAACGGGAACAGGGCGAGGCCCTGATCATCACCCGCCACGGGCGCGCGATCGCGCGGATCGTTCCCGAAGCCGCCCGCCGGCAGGAAGAGATCGACAGCGCGATTGCAAGCATCCGGGCACTGCAGAAACGAAACGGCAAGGTGACGGTCGAAGAATTACTATCCGCCCGCGATGAGGGCCGCAAGTACTGATGTCCCTCGTATTGGACGAATCGGCAACAGTTGGCCGGGCCTTCGACGATGCGGCCTACCTGGAACTGGCCCGCCGGGAAGGAGTGCCGCTGGCCAGACTCGACCGCGAACTGGCTTCGGCCGCCCGGGCTGAAGGCGTGGCGCTGCCCGGCGAGAACTGAGCGCTTGACCCGGCTTTAGCGCGGTCAAAGTCAATGTATATTGAGGATATGAAGCTCCGTTTTTCGTGCTTCGCTGCGCTGGCTGGCTCCGCGTGGCTTGCGTTCGGGCAGGCGCCGGAATTCGAAGTCGCAGCGATCAAACCGGCCGACCCCTCCGCTACGATCTCCATGAACCGGTCCGCGAACCGGTTCACCACGTCGAACACTTCGCTCGAAATGCTCGTGCTTTGGGCGTATGACTTCCGCGGCGATCGCGTCTTCGGAAAGCCGAACTGGCTGGACTCGGTACGGTATGACGTGGTCGCGAAGGCTCCGGAAGAGACGCCGGTGATGGGAGCGATCCCGCTGATGCGGCGGATGATGCAATCACTGCTCGCGACGCGCTTCAAACTGGCCGCGCACCGCGAAACCAGAGAGCTGCCGATGTATGTGATGGTAGTCGGCAGGACCGGTCCGAAGTTCCATCTCGCAGATGCCGCCGAAACCGCAGTCACACCGCGGAATCCGTTCAGTATGACGATGCGGGGCCGTTTGAATGGCACTCAAGTTTCGACCGCCATGTTGGCGAAGGTACTGTCCGACCAACTGGGCAACGCGGTGGAGGACCAAACGGGACTCAAGGGAGTCTTCGATTTCACGCTGCAATGGTCGCCGGATACGGAGACGCAATTTCGCGGCACGGAGGGCGGAGGCGGTCAGGCGGGGGTATCGATCTTCGCCGCGATTCAAGAGCAACTCGGCTTGAAACTGGAATCGCGCAAAGGCCCGGTGGAAGTTCTCGTAATCGACCACATCGAGCGGACGCCCACGGAGAACTGACGAGCGTCCACGTTGGACGCGCTCTCGCGCATCGTGAGATTCGCGAGACTCCCCGAAATCGCAACGCAATCGAACCCGATCGCATTGCGGTAACTTACCCGCTTTTGCAAAGGCCTTTGGTAGAGTATTCTTACGGTCGTCCACGTACTACGGCCGGTAGGAGTGCGCGCAATGGTGGTCGGACGTAGAAGCTTGATTTCTCTGATGCTGGGTGTCACGAGCCTGCTGGGACTGATGCTGTTCGCACAGCAGACGCGGCCCGCGGGGCAGTACCCGGGCAGTTTGCTGGCGGGTCTGCGCTGGCGGGATGTGGGGCCGATGCGTGGCGGGCGCACCTATGGCGTTTCGGGGCACGCGGATCAGCCGGACACGTTCTATTTCGGCTCGGTCGGCGGCGGGTTGTGGAAGACGGAAAACTCGGGACGGACCTGGATGCCGATCTCCGATGAGGGCATCCCCATCGGGTCGATCGGGGCGGTGGAAGTGGCGCCGTCGGACCCGAAAACGCTCTACGTGGGCACGGGCGAACCGG
>CAIRBY010000006.1 GCA_903876865.1 uncultured Acidobacteriia bacterium | reverse complement strand
GAATCGAAGCTGGTTCCGGCGGAAGGTTTTGAATTGCGGACGATTCAGATCGGCGGACTCAATCGGGTAGGGATCGCGCAGACGGCGGTGACGCTGGCGCGGCTTCCCTTCACGACGATGTTCTGCGCGCGCATGTTGCGCGACACGTCCGCGGTTTTCAGCATGGGCGGGTATGTGGCGGGACCGCCGGTGATGGCGGCGCTGCTGCGGCGCACTCCGGTGGTGGTGATGGAGCCGAATGCGGTGCCGGGGTTCACGAACCGGATCATTGCGAGGTTCGTGGAGCGGGCGCTGGTGAGCTTTCCGGAGACGGCCGCGTTTTTTCCGAACGGACGGACCGAAGTCACGGGGCTGCCGGTGCGCGAAGAGTTTTTCCGGATCGCGCCGAAGCCGCGCGGGGAAGTGTTGAGCGTGCTGATCACGGGCGGCAGCCAGGGCTCGCGGACTCTGAACAGAGCCGCGCAGGCGAGCTGGCCGCTGTTCCGGGAGAGCGGGTTTCCGGTGCGGATGGTGTTGCAGACGGGGAATTCCGGCTTTGCCGAGGCCAGCGCGGCGTTTGCCGCCAGCGGATTGCCGGGCGAGGTGGTACCGTTCCTCGCGGATATGCCGGCAGCGTTTGCGGCCGCCGATCTGGTGGTGTGCCGCTCGGGCGCGGGTGCGGTTTCGGAACTCGCGGCGGCGGGCAAGCCAGCGATCCTGGTGCCGTTCCCGTTCGCGGCGGACGATCACCAGACGCGCAACGCGGAGGCGATGGAGCGCGGCGGGGCGGCGCGCCTGGTGCGCGACGCCGAGATGAGCGGCGAGGTGTTATACCGATTGGCCACGACATTGAAGGGGGAGCTGGACGCGATGGGCACAGCCGCGCGACAGTTCGCCAAACCCGGCGCCGCAAGCCGCGCCGCAGACATTTTAGAAGGAGTCGCACGGGGCTAACTGCCACATTTTCAATTGACAGTTGACCGATAAGCCGAAACAATACGATAAGGAAATGTTTTTTCGTCCCCAGCATCTCCATTTTGCGGGAATTGGAGGCATCGGCATGAGCGGCATTGCGGAAGTGCTGCTCAATTTGGGCTATCAGATCTCCGGCAGCGATCTGAAATTGTCGCCCATCACCGAACGCCTCTCCGCCATGGGAGCCCGTGTTTTCGAGGGCCACGCAGCCAGCAACATTGCAGGCGCGCGGGCGCTCGTGGTGAGTTCGGCGGTAGACGAGCAGAATCCGGAAGTGGTGGAAGCGCGGCGGATGCAGATTCCCGTGATCCCGCGGGGCGAACTGCTGGCGGAGTTGATGCGCCTGAAGTACGGTGTGGCGGTGGCGGGGAGCCACGGCAAGACCACAACGACGTCTCTGGTTGCGACGATTCTGAATTTCGCCGGACTCGACCCCACCGTGGTGGTGGGCGGGCGCGTGGCCACGATGGGCGGTTCCAACGCGCGCGTGGGGCGGAGCGATTTCCTGGTGGTGGAGGCCGATGAGAGCGATGGATCTTTTCTGAAGCTGGCGCCGATCATCGCGATTGTCACGAACGTGGACCGGGAGCACCTGGATCACTACCCCTCGCTCGATGCGATCCGTTCGGCATTTATCGAGTTCGTCAACAAGGTGCCGTTCTACGGAGCGGCGGTAGTGTGCCTGGACGATCCGAACGTGCAGGGACTGCTGCCGGAGATTCGCCGGCGCACGATCACCTACGGCACGACGGCGCAGGCGGACGTGGAAGCGACGGAGATTGTGTGCGGTCCGTTCCTGAGCGAGTTCCGCGTCCGGTACCGTGCGATGGATCTGGGCAGGTTCACGCTGCGGATTCCGGGGCGGCACAACGTGCTGAACGCGATGGCGGCGATCACGGTGGCGATGGAGTTAGAGGTTGCGCCGGATAAGATCCGCGAGGGACTGGCGACGTTCAGCGGGGTGGACCGGCGTTTTCAGATGCGCGGAAACGAGAAGGGGATCACAGTGGTGGACGATTACGGCCACCATCCCACGGAGATTCGCGCTACTCTCGATGGAGCCCGCCTGTGCGGGTTCAAGCGAATTCACGTGCTCTTCCAACCGCATCGCTATTCGCGCACGTTTCATTTGATGGACGAATTCGCGCGTTCGTTCCATCAGGCGGATAGTCTGTTCGTGATGGACATCTACGCCGCATCGGAGAAGCCGATCGAAGGCGTGACGGCGGAGACGCTGGTGGAGCGCATCCGGCAGTTCGGGCATCGCGGTGTGGAGTATGTGGGCACGCTGGAGCGCGGCGCGGAAGCGCTGCTGGCGGTGGCCGCGGAAGGCGATCTGGTGCTCACGCTGGGCGCGGGGAATGTGTGGCAGGCGGGCGAAAAAGTTCTGGAGCGGCTGCGCGCGGGAGAGGTGAACTGATGGCGGCGCGCGATACCAGGAAACTGCCGCCTCCGAACCGCTTCAACTGGCGCCTGATGCTGGGCCTTGTGGGCTTGGGCGCGCTGGGCGTTTCCACCGCGGTGGCGAGTTACAAGGTGCATCTGTACGTGACGGCGGATCCGCAATTCAGCCTCTCTCGCGAGCGCAAAGACGCGCTGACGATTCAGGGGCTGGTGTACGCGTCGCGGCCCAAAGTGCTGCGGGTGTTCGCGCAGGATTTCGAGCGGAGCATTTTCAGCGTGCCGTTGACGGACCGGCGCCTGCGCCTGATCAAAGACATCGACTGGGTGGAAGACGCGATGGTCTCGCGGGTGTGGCCGGACCGGTTGGTGGTGCGGTTGATCGAGCGCAAGCCGGTGGCCTTCGTGTCTCTGCGTGCGGGGACGAAGTTGATTGACGGGCACGGCGTGTTGCTGGAGCAACCGGCGCAATCGCAGTTTGCGTTTCCGGTGCTTTCGGGAATCCACGATGAGGATTCCGACGCCACACGGCGGGACCGTGTGCGCACGTTCCTGCAGGTAGAGGAGGAGCTGGGGTACCTGGTCAAGGAGATCTCCGAGATCGACGCTTCGGACGCGGAGAATATCCGCGTGGTCTCGCAGGTGGAGCACAAGGTGGTCACGCTGTTGATGGGCGACGGCAACTTCGCGAGGCGGTATCAGAATTTTGTCAGTCATTATCCGGAGATACGCAAGGGATCTCCGGAAGCGACGGTGTTCGACCTGCGGTTGGACGATCGGATCGCGGTAAAGAAATAAGAACGGACATGGCAGCGAAACCTATTTACGCAGCGGGACTCGACACCGGAAGCCGGCAGACGCGGCTGGTGATCTGCGTCCTGGAGGGCAGCCGGATTCGCTTCCTCGGGGCCAGCGCAGTGGAATCCCAGGGGTGGGAGAAGGGGCGGGTGGCCGATCAGCAGGCCGTGGCGGAGAGCATTATCGCGGCGGTGCGGGAGGCGGAAGCGCTGGCCGGCGCGTCGCTGCAATCCGCGGTGGTGGGCGTGGGCGGGCCGACGATTCGCGGCGCCAACGGGCGCGGCGTGTTGGAACTCGGCTTCGTGCAGGAGATTCAGCAGAAGGACGTCAACCGCGTGATCGATCGCGCGTCGCGCGTGCAACTGATGGAAGACCGGATGGTCTTGCAGCTGTTCCCGCAGGATTTCGTGGTGGACGAGCATCCCGGACATCGCGATCCGCGCAAGATGCTGGCGTCGCGCCTCGAGATCAACGTTCACCTGATCACGGCTTCGATTCAGGAACACAACGCGATTGTGGGCGCGGTGAACGCGGCGCATCTGGCGGTGGAAGAGACGGTCTACGAGGCGCTGGCGAGTTGCTACGCGGCGGTGCTGCCGGAGAACCGGCGCGAGGGCATCGCGGTGGTGGACATCGGGGCGCAATCCACGGAACTGGTGGTGTATTACGGGGACGCGCTGCACCTGGCATCCACGGTGCGCATCTGCGGCGACCACTTCACACGGGACCTGGCGCAGGGGTTGTGCCTGAGTTTCGCGGATGCGGAACTGGTGAAGATGGAGTTTGGTTCTGCGCTGTCGCTGGAGTGTCCGTCGAACGTGCTGGTGGAACTGCCGACGCCCGGGAACCGGCAGCCGCGGGAAGTGCAGCGGCAGATTGTGAGCCGCATTCTGGAGGCGCGCGCCGAGGAGTTGTTCCGCTTCGTGCGCGGCGAGTTCGCGCGGGTGGGGATGGACCACGCGCTGATGGGCGGCGTTTTCCTGACGGGTGGAGCCTCCAAGCTGCCGGGGTTGTGCGACGCGGCGCAAGAGATTCTGCAATGCCAGACACGCTTCGGATTGACGGAGGGGATTCTGGATTGGCCGATCGAATTGAGCGATCCCGCCTGGTGCACATCGGCCGGGCTGGCGATGTACTCCGCCAAGTTGAAGGAACAGGTGGAGCGGCAAAAGGAAAAGGCAAGCTGGATCGGCAAGATGGTGCAGCAGTAACGGTTCAGTGGTTCCAGCAGGGCAGTCGCGAGGAGGCGAGGAATGGGCATGATCGACGGGGACATGGACATGGACGATTTCAAGTACGAGATGGAAGAAGAGGCGCGTTCCGGGACCCGCATCAAAGTGATCGGCGTGGGCGGCGGCGGATGCAATGCCGTGGCCCGCATGGTCGCGGAGGGTCTGGAAGGCGTCGAGTTCTATGCCATGAACACGGACATCCAGGCGCTCACGGCTTGCAACGTTCCCAATAAACTCCAACTCGGCGCGAAGGTCACCAGGGGTCTGGGCGCGGGCTCTAATCCCGAGATCGGCCGGCAGGCGGCGCTGGAAAATACGGACCGCATCGTGGAAGTGCTGCAGGGCGCGGACATGGTGTTCGTCACGGCGGGAATGGGCGGCGGGACTGGCACGGGCGCGGCTCCGGTGATCGCTTCGCTGGCTAAGGAACTGGATGCGCTGACGGTGGCGGTGGTCACCAAGCCCTTCGGCTTCGAAGGTCCGCGGCGCATGCGCATGGCGGAAGAGGGGCTGGGGCGGCTGGCGGGAATCGTGGATACGGTGATTGCGATTCCGAACGACCGGCTGTTGAAGCAGGTGCCCAAGGGTACGAGCTTCTTCGAGAGCTTCAAGGTTGCCGACGATCTGCTGCGGCAGGCGGTGCAGGGCATCAGCGACATCATCATCACGCCGGGCCTGATCAATCGCGATTTTTCGGATATCAAGGCGACGATGGTGGGGATGGGCTACGCCATGATGGGCACGGCCACCGGTCGCGGTGAGAATGCGGCGGTGGACGCGGCCCGGGCGGCGATTGCGTGCCCGCTGCTGGAAGATACGAGGATCGCAGGGTCGCGCGGGATTCTGATCAACATCACCGGGTCCAGCCAACTGGGGCTGCACGAAGTGAACGAAGCCTGCTCGATCATTCGCGAAGCCGCCGAGTGTGACGAGGTGCAGATCAACTTCGGCGTGATCCTAAACGAATCGCTGGGCGATGCGGTGAAGATCACGGTGATTGCGACAGGATTCCAGCCGGAGAGCGCCCCGATACCGGAGCGTCGCGGTTCGGTGATCCCGGTGGTGAAGGTACAGCAGCGCGCGCCCGAGCCGGAGCCGATTCAGGTGTCGTCGCCGGTGGAGGAAGCGGCCGTGGAGGCTGCGCCGGAAGTGGAGCCTGAGGCCCCCTTGCTGGAAGAGGCGGAGCCGATGCTGGATCTGGACGATCTGGATACACCTGCCTACCTGCGGCAGGGACGCTTGTTGAACTAGGTTCCGAGCGCAGGTTGCTGGATGACGGGTAGAAGGGCCTGCGGTTCGCTTGCGGGACCGGCACGCCCGAGGAACTGGCAGGCGGAAACGCCTGCTCCACCGTGCGGCCTCGACGGGACGTGTGTGTCCGGGCGGGACGGCAGGGCTCCGGGTTCCGACGACCAATTACAATAGAGAAGTGGCGGGAGCCGGGTCCGCATTCGCTTGCGGCGCCAACGTTTTCGGTAGCAAGCTGCTGTTGGGGAGTTTATGGCCGTATTGATCGACGCGATTAACGTAAAGAAGAGAACTTTGTTCGAGTTGGAGAACATTCCGTTTGTCTGCCTGGACGCGGAAGTGAGCACGCCTACGGCGCGCGGCGGACAGACGCTGGTGCGCCTGAAGTGCCGCAACCTCTTGAACAGCGCGGTGTTCGAGAAGACCTTCAAAGCGGGCGAGAAGTTCAAGGAGCCGGATCTGCAAAAGGTGCCGGCGTCCTATCTTTACAGCGACGGTTCCGGTTATCACTTTCTGGACCAGGATAGTTTCGAAACGCTCACGCTGGCCGATGAAGTGGTCGGCACCGCGATCGAATTGCTGATCGAGGGCACGGTGGTGGAACTGCTGAAGTACAACGGCAACCCGATCGGGCTGGAACTGCCGACGTTCGTGGAACTGGAAGTCACGGTGTCGGAGCCGGGAGTGCGCGGCGATTCCTCCAGCGGCAGCGTGACCAAGCCCGCGACACTGCAGACGGGGCTCGAAATCCGCGTGCCGCTTTTCATCAAGCAGGGTGAAAAGGTGAAGGTGTCAACCGAGACGCGCCTATTCGCCGGACGCGCCTGAAACGCTCGACTGGCGCCGCATGAGCGCGACGTAGACCGCGCCGGAGACGGCGAAGCCGACGAACCAGGCGTAGTCGTAGAGCCAGCGCAGGGGCTGAATCACCAGCCCCAACAACGCGATCACAATGCCGACCACGAGTGCGGCGACGGCGCGCAGGTTGACGCCGTTCTCGTACTCGTAGATTCCGTTGCGGCGGTACAGGTCTTCCAGCGAGAGAGTGGCGCGGCGGACCAGGAAATAATCCGCGATCATCACGCCTGCGACGGGGCCGAGCAGGCCCGAGTAGCCCACCAGCCAGCCGAAAATGTAGGAGCTGAAATCGCTCATCAACTTCCAGGGCATCATGAGAATGCCGACAACGCCGGTGATCAGGCCGCCGGTGCGGAAGGAGATGAGGCGCGGGTTGAGGTTGGAGAAATCGTTGGAGGGTGAGACCACGTTGGCCGCGACGTTGGTGTTGAGGGTCGCGACGAGCAGCGCCACCAGCGCTATGGACGCAATCACGGGCTGATTGAAGCGGCCGAGCAGCACTACCGGGTCCCAGATGGGTTCGCCGAAGAGCACGGCGGAGGCGGAGGTCACGGCCACGCCGATGAAGGCGTAGAGCGTCATGGCGATGGGGAGGCCGAGCGCCTGTCCCCACATCTGCGCCTTCTGCGATTTGGCGTAGCGCGTGAAATCGGGGATGTTGAGAGCGACGGTGGCCCAGAAGCCGACCATGCCGGTGAGCGAGGGGACGAAGAATTTCAGGAACCCGGCGGTGTTGTGGAATTTGCTGGGCGCGCTGAGCACGGGGCCGAGACCGCCGGCCTTGCCGGTGATCCACCAGAGCAGCAGCAGTCCGATACCGAGCATGAAGGGCGCGCCGATGCCTTCGAGGATTTTGATGGTCTCGATGCCGCGCCAGATCACGGCGATGTTCAGAGCCCAGAAGGCGAAGAAGCAGAGCCAGCCGACGAGCGGCGATTCGGCGGCGGGCCAGAGGATCTTGAGCATGGAGTAGATGGCCTGTCCGCCGATCCAGGTCTGGATGCCGAACCAGCCGCAGGCGACGAGCGCGCGCAGTACGGCCGGGATGTTGGCGCCGCGCACGCCGAAGGAGGCGCGCACGAAGACGGGGAAGGGGATGCCATACTTCGCGCCCGCATGCGCATTGAGCAGCATGGGAACGAGCACGATCAGGTTGCCGAGGAGGATGGTGCCGATGGCCTGCCACCAGCTCATGCCGCCCGCGATGAGTCCGCTGGCGAGCATGTAGGTTGGGATGCAGACCGACATGGCGACCCACAACGAAGCGTAGTTGTAGAGCCCCCAGGAACGCGCCGACATGGGGATTGGCGCGAGGTCGCGATTGTAGAGAGTGGGATCGTGCCGCGCTACTTCCATGCGCCCCCGCGCGCGGTGCGGCGCAGATAGTTGCCGCGTCCGGGCTTGCCGAGGAAATTTCCGCTGTCCACGATGACCTCTCCGCGCGAGAGCACAGTACGCGCGTTGCCGGTGACTTCGTAGCCTTCGAACATGCTGTAATCGACGCGCATGTGATGGGTGGAGGCGCTGATGGTGTAGAGCGCGCCGGGGTCCCACACGACGAGATCGGCATCGCTGCCGGGCGCGATTTCGCCCTTCTTGGGATACATGCCGAAGATGCGGGCGGGCGTAGTGGAGGTGATTTCCACGAAGCGGTTGAGGGAAATCTGGCCGTGATTCACGCCATAGTGATGCATCAGTTGCAGGCGATTCTCAATGCCGGGACCGCCGTTGGGGATCTTGGTGAAATCGTCTTTGCCGAGAATCTTCTGATCCGCGAAGCAGAAGGGGCAATGGTCGGTCGAGACCACCTGCAGGTGATCGTGCTTGAGTCCCTGCCAGAGTTTGGGCAGGTGATGCTTCTCGCGCAAGGGCGGCGTGAAGACATATTTCGCGCCCTCGAAATTGGGGCGTTCGAGTTCCTCGATGGAGAGCAGCAGGTATTGCGGACAGGTCTCCGCGAAAGCGGGCACGCCGCGGTCGCGGGCCTCGCGGACCTCGTTGAGCGCGTCTTCGCTCGACAGGTGCACGATGTAGACGGGCGCGCCGGCGATCTCCGCGAGGGCGATCGCGCGGTGGACGGCTTCAGCCTCCGCGCGCGGCGGGCGGGTGAGCGCGTGGTAGATCGGGGCAGTCTTGCCCTCGGCGATGGCGCGCGCGATGATCACATCGATCACGCTGCCGTTTTCGGCGTGCATGCAGATGAGTGCGCCGTTCTTGGCGGTCTGTGAGAGCGCCTTGAAGATGGTGCCGTCATCCACCATGAGGACGTTGGGGTAGGCCATGAACAGCTTGAAGCTGGCCACGCCTTCCTCGACCATGTCGTCCATGTCTTCGAGACCGCAGGCGCCCAGATCCGTGACGATCATGTGCAGGCCGTAATCGATGCAGGCTTTGCCCTCGGCCTTCTTCCACCAGACATCGAGCGCATCGCGCATGCGCGTGCCGCGCGCCTGAATGGCGAAATCCACGATTGTGGTGGTGCCGCCGAAGGCCGCGGCGCGTGTGCCGGTTTCAAAATCGTCGGCGCTGTTGGTGCCGCCGAAGGGCATGTCGAGGTGGGTATGGCAATCGATGCCGCCGGGGAGGACGTACATGCCCGCGGCGTCGATTACCTTCTCCGCGCTATTGACCGGGATACCGGCGCGCACTTCCCTGATGACTTCGCCTTCGATCAGAACATCGGCGTTGAAGGTCTCTAGCGCTGTGACTACCTTGCCGTTGCGAATGAGTGTGTTCATGCCTCGGTCCTCTGCGCCCAGGATTGCGGGGGCGCGCCGGTATCGATTTTCGCCATGCTGATGCAGTTCTCCACCGGGCAGACGAGCCAGCAGAGGTTGCAGCCCACGCATTCGGTTTCATCCACGTGAGGGATACGCGCGGGCGGCGTAGGCCCGCCGGTCGCGCGCAGCGCTTCCGGCCGGGAGACCGGCGTCACGGTGATACCGGCCGGTGGGCGGGCATCGAAGTGGATGCACTGGTGCGCGCCATCCCAGCAGGCGATGTAGCAGAGATCGCAGCCGATGCAGGTCTCGCGATTGATGCGCGCCACGATCTTGTAGTTCAGGTCGAGGTGCTTCCATTCGGTAATTTTGGGAACGGAGAGGCCGCGGAAATCTTCGATGGTGCGGAAGCCCTTGTCGTCCATCCAATTGCTGAGCCCATCGATCATGTCTTCGACGATGCGGTAGCCGTGATGCATGGCGGCGGTGCAGACCTGTACGGTGCCGCAGCCGAGCAGGATGAACTCGGCCGCTTCGCGCCATCCGGAGATGCCGCCGATGCCGGAGAGCGGCAGTACGGCCTGCGGGTCCGCGGCGATCTGTTGGATCAGGTGGAGGGCGATCGGTTTCACGGCGGGTCCACAGTAGCCGCCGTGCGACGACATGCCGCCGACGTTGGGGCGCGGCGTCAGCGTATCGAGATCGATGCCGGTGATGGAGTTGATGGTGTTGATGGCGGAGAGCGCATCGGCTCCGGCGCGCTTGGCGGCGCGCGCGACCATGCGGATATCGGTGACGTTGGGCGTGAGCTTGACGAGCACGGGCGTGCGCGCCACTTCCTTGACCCACTCCGTGATCATGCAGGCGTAATCCGGCACCTGGCCGACGGCGGAGCCCATGCCGCGCTCGCTCATGCCGTGGGGGCAGCCAAAGTTCAACTCAAGCCCGTCCGCGCCCGCGTCCTCGCAGCGCTTCACGATGGTGTGCCAGGCTTCGCGATTGGAATCCACCATGATGCTCGCGATCACGGCGTGTTGCGGGAAGCGCTTCTTCACCTCGGTGATCTCGCGGAGGTTGGTTTCGAGCGGGCGGTCCGTGATGAGTTCGATATTGTTAAGGCCCATCATGCGCTGCCCGTTCCAATCGACGGAGGAGTAGCGCGAGGAGACGTTGACGATGGGGTCGCCTAGGGTCTTCCAGACGGCGCCGCCCCAGCCGGCTTCGAAGGCGCGCTGGATCTGCTCGCCGCAATTGGTGGGCGGGCCGGAGGCGAGCCAGAAGGGATTGGGCGAACGAATCCCGGCGAAAGTTGAGGAAAGATCAGCCATGTTTTGCCATCCCGTTACTTAGCATGCCGAGCGCCGCGCGTTTGCCATCGGCCACGGCATCCACCACTTCGCGTCCGCCGTTGACGCAATCGCCGCCCGCGTAGTATTTGGGGTTGCTGGTGCGCCCGGTGGGGCGGTCCACCGCGACCGAACTGCCGTTTATCTCCAGGTGCAGCGTAGAGGTGAGGCGGGATTGTCCGAGGGCGGGAATCACGGTGTCGCAGGCCACTTCGTATTCGGAATCGGGGATGACTTCGATGGTCTGGCGACCGTCTCCAGCGGGTCCGGTGAGGCGTGTGTTCGCGAAGCGGACGGCGGCGGCGCGTCCGGCGACCTCCACCACGGCGATGGGTTTGGCCAGCCAGTGGAAGCGCACGCCTTCGATTTTGGCGTGATCGTATTCGAAGGGGAAGGCGGGCATTTCGTTGGGAGTGCGGCGGTAAAAAAGATGGACGTCCTGCGCGCCGAGGCGGACCGCGGCGTTGGCCGCGTCGATCGCGGTATTGCCGCCGCCGATCACGATCACGGTGCGGCCGGGCGCGAAACTCGGCTGCGTCTTGTAGCGCTCGATGAAGCGCAACGCGTCGATGACGCCGGGGAGTTGATCGCCGGGGATGCCAAGGCGGTCCATGGCGCCGAGACCCACGCCGATGAAGATGAAGTCGAACTCGGCTTCGAGTTGGGAGAGGGGGATCGCGCCGCCGATCTCGGCCTGGCGGAACTCCACGCCCATGGCGCGGATCATTTCCACTTCGCGGAGGCTATCGGTGGGGCGGAGTTTGTACTCGGCGACGCCGTAGGTGTTGAGGCCGCCGGGTAGCGGGCGATTATCGAAGACGGTGACGCGCGCGCCGTGGCGGCGCAACTCGGCCGCGCAGCTCAGCGACGCCGGGCCGCCGCCCACGCAGGCCACGTTGAGCGCGGCGTCGCCGGGCGCGGGGCAGGCGATGGAGGCCTTGCCGTGCTCGATCGCATAGCGCTGCAGGCGGCCGATTTCGATCGGCTTCTTGTTGTAGCGGTGCATCACGCAGGAGCCTTCGCAGAGCACGTCCACCGGGCAGACGCGCGAGCAGCTGAGTCCCAGGATGTTGGCGTCGAGAATGGTAAGGGCGCTGCCGCGCAGGTTGCCACTGCCGATCTTCCTGATGAAGCGCGGCACATCGATGTGGGTGGGGCAGGCGGCGGTACAGGGCGCGTCGTAACAGAAGAGGCAGCGGTTGGCTTCCGCCACCGCGGATTGCGAATCGAGCGCCGGGTGCAGGTCGGGAAAGCGTTCCAGATTTGCGGGGACGACGCTGCTCGCGGTCATGCGCTCTCCGTCAGGCTCTTATCGAGAAGTTGAATGAACTGATCCACGTCGGAGGTGCCGATGTTCATGGGCGGGGTGACGCGGATCACGTTGCCGTAGAGTCCGCCCTTGCCCACGAGCAGGTGGTTCTCGCGGGTGGCTTCGAGCAGGCGCGCGGTCTGCGCCACGGCAGGAGTCTTGGTGGTGCGGTCTTCCACGAGTTCGATGGCCTGCATCAGGCCCATGCCGCGCACGTCGCCGATGATCTGGTGCTTCTGCTGCAGTTCCTCCAGCGCGGCGCGCAGGTAGGCGCCGGTGGTGGTGCAGTTATCCATCAGCTTCTGCTCTTCGATGAAATCGATGACGGCTTTGGCGGCGGTGGCGGTGACGGGGTTGCCGCCGAAGGTAGAGAGCGTGACGCCCTTGAGCCCGTCGGCGATTTCGGGTTTGGCGACGGTGAGGCCGACGGGGCTGCCGTTGGCGAGGCCTTTGGCGCCGGTGATGATATCTGGCGTGACGCCCCACTGTTCGATGCCGAACCACTTGCCGCCGGTGCGTCCCCAGCCGGTCTGCACTTCATCGCTGATGAAGAGTCCGCCGTGATTGCGTACGATGCCTTCGATGATGGAGAAGTATTCCCTGGGCGGCGTGACGTAGCCGCCCACGCCTTGAATCGGCTCGGCGATGAAGGCGGCGATGCGTCCGCCAGTGGTGGTGCGGATCAGTTCTTCCATATCGGAGGCGCAGCGCACGTCGCACGCGGGATAAGTGAGTCCGAACGGGCAGCGGTAGCAATAGGCATTGTGCGCGTGCACCACGCCCGCCTGCGCGGGCCCGAGGCGCCAGGTTCCCTGCCCCGTGAGCGACATGGCCATGGCGGAGCGCCCGTGATAGGAGTGGCGCAGGGCGACGATATCGGTGTTGCCGGTGTAGCAGCGCGCGGTGAGGATGGCCGTCTCATTGGCCTCCGTGCCGCTGTTGGTGAAGAAGCTCTTGGTGAGCTTGCCGCCGGGAGTGATGGACGCGATCTTCTTCGCCAGCGCCGCCTGCGGTTCGTTGGCGAAGAGCGTGGAGACGTGCTGCAGCGTATCCAATTGCTGGTGGATTTTAGCGTTGATGGTGGAGTTGCAATGGCCTACGCTGACGGTGACGATGCCGCCGAGAAAATCCAGATACTGGTTGTCATCGGCATCCCAGACGTATTGATCCTTGGCGCGTGCGATGACGAGCGGCTCCTTGTAAAAGTGAAAGACCGCGGGGAACAGGAATTCCTTATTGGCGAGAATGATCTCTTCTTTGGTCATGGGTTTTGAATGAAGGGGCTTGCCCTCTCCTAAGCTTTCACGAGCGATTCGTACATATCGGGACGGCGGTCGCGGAAGAACTGCCAGGTCTTGCGGACTTCGGCGATCATGTCGAGATCGAGGTCGGCGGTGAGGACTTCGTCCTTATCGCGCGAAGCCTGGGCGAAGATCTGTCCGCGGGGATCGCAGAAATAACTTTGTCCGTAGAACTCGCCGATGTTCCAGGGAGCTTCAGTGCCGACGCGGTTGATGGCGCCGACGAAATAGCCGTTGGCGACGGCGTGCGCGGGCTGTTCGAGTTTCCAGAGGTACTCGCTGAGGCCGGCCACGGTGGCGGAGGGGTTGAAGACGATCTCCGCGCCGCCGAGGCCAAGGGCGCGCGCGCCTTCGGGGAAGTGGCGGTCGTAACAGATGTAGACACCGATCTTAGCGAAGCCGAGGTCGAAGACCGGGAAGCCGAGGTTGCCGGGGCGGAAGTAGAACTTCTCCCAGAATCCGGGCGCCACGTGCGGGATGTGTGTCTTGCGGTACTTGCCGAGGTAGGCGCCATCGTTGTGGATGACGGCGGCGGTGTTGTAGTAGAGGCCTTCCTGTTCCACTTCGTAGATCGGCACGATCAGGGCGATGTGGTGCTGCTTCGCGAGAGCCTGCATCAGGCGGATGGTGGGCCCGTCGGGAATGTGTTCGGTAGAGTCGTACCACTTGATGGTCTGCTCGGCGCAGAAGTAGGGGCCGTAGAAGATTTCCTGCAGGCAGACGATCTGCGCGCCCGCCTTCGCGGCGTGCTCGATGTAGGCCACGTGCTTATCGATCATGGCCTGTTTCGTGACTGCCAGCGAGGAGCCGGGAGGCGCCGCATTAGTGGACTGAATCAGCGAACAGCGAACGATGCGAGACATAAGACCTCTTTCTCAGCAATAGGGCCTTATTATGAACTCTCCGCACGCACGCTGCAAGCGGGGGCTTACTCTTGGCCGCCGCCAAGCGATGCAGGCTTCACGCCGTGAGCAGGCTTGCGGGCGCTCGGCCGAGTTCCACGTTGGTCAAGGTCACGATGCTGCCGGGGGGCACCAGGACTTCCCCGGTGGGCGGCGCCGGCTCGACGGAGTTTTCCCATTGCGCGCTGGACGTTTCGAGGTACAGGAACTTCGTGCCGGGCCATTTCCAGGCGACCTTCTGTGCCACGGTGGAGCGGTTGAGTAGAATCACGGTGCGCTCACCGCGCGCGCCCCTGAACGCCGTGGCCAACACGTTGGGGTTGGTGCTTGCTGCCTGGATTCGCGACATGCCCGAGCGCACGCGGCGTGTGTAGGCTCCGAAGACCCGAAGCTGGTGACTGGAGGCGACTGGTTTCATGCCATGCTCGGCATCCGGCACGAACAGCGTGCGCGTCCAGCCGTAGGAGGGCTGCGCGACGTTGAGCAGGGTCCAGCAATACATCACGCCGCAGGCGTCCAGTTGCGTCAGCACCTTGTGATAGAGCTGTCCCATGGCGAAGGCCACGCGAAAGGCGCGGGTCTGGAAGTCGCCGCTGTTGACGCAGAGTTCCACGGCAAAGAAGGGCTTGTCGCCGCCTGCCTCGCGGAGCGCTTTGAGGCGGGCATCGAAGGCATCCGGATCGCGAAAACTGCTCTGGTAATCGTAGAGGTTCGAGGCCGCGTAATCGATGGTCTTCCACACTGCCGGGTCCTGCCGGAACGCTTTGATGGCGGTCTCTCCGGCTGCGGACGTTGCGGCATTGTGCATGTGGATTCGGGTGGCGGCGAATCCCGCGGCGTCCAGGCCACGGCGCAGCGCCAGAGACATCCTGTGCCAGTTGTCGGCCGATTGGGTGACCTCGTTCTGAATCCCCACCACTTCCGGGGCCTGTCCGGACTTCTCGCGCAACACCTGGCAATAGCGCACCATGGCCTTCACGTAGGCATCGAGTTCCGGGGCTTCGGTCAGTTTCCCCGCGGCGTCTTTTGCGCGCGCCCACGGAGGCAGTTCCCAGAACTCAAAGATTACTTTTCCCCCGAGCCGCCGGACCCGCTTCATGTACTCGAAATCGCTGGTCTCGCAGTTGGGGAAATTGTCGCCGTAGTAGTGGGGCGAGGCATCTTCGGGTTTGTCCCAATTCGTCATCTGCGGGTTCAGCATCGCACCCGCCGGATACTCGCGATGCAGCAGCAGGTTGTATTCCGCCAGCAGACGCCACCATTCGCGCTTGCCCGCCGCGCTGAGTTCGGCGAACGCCGGAGGGGTGGTGGTGCCGCCCCAGCCGAGTATTTCCTGGAAGCGCACGGCGTCATCGATCTGCACCGCGGACGTTTCCACGCGCGCGGGCAGCAGCTTTCCCCTGGCGGCGCCGTCGCCTGAAAAGGCCAGTTGGTGGCGGTTCAAATCCATCGCGGCGTTGGTGGTCAGGGACTCCTTTCCGTTCAGGAGCACGCGCACCATCAGCTTGTGATCCGCCATCACGGTGATGGCTTTCAATTCGCCGCGATACTCGATGCTGCTTTCCTCCCACTGCCCCTCGGGATGGCGGCCCGGGCGCGGTTGCAGGGGCGGCACTTTGCTGACTCCCGGGGAATCGTAGTAGCGCACCGTGAGCAGGGCTTTGCCGCCGCCCACCTCTACCGTGATGCCGCCGCAGGGTCCGGTGAAGATCCAGCGCAAGCGGGAATTCTCGCCGCTCCAACTCGCGATTTCCAGGGTCCGCTCAAAGAGAGCCGGCAGCCATTCCGTGAAGTACTTGCGCGGGGGGCCGGGCACGACCCAGCGGGTTCGCAGCGAAGGCGCACCCGGAAACTCGAAGGGATCGCCGGCATCCGCGGATGGCTTCCAGGGCGGAAGTTCGGTGGGTGCTGGTCTTAGGGGATTGGGGCGATCCTGTGCGACTGCGAGCGCCGGAGCGGAGAGCAGCCCTCCGGAAAAGACGCGTCTCGAAAACTCGTTCATACCTACCTCCCGAGCCGCCGTCGCGAGGCCACGGTTCACGGTGCGATTGCAGCGACCGTGGAGTCTGGTGCGATGTCCCTGCAAGGTGGCTGCTTCGCGTCCGGACCGCGCACATCGCTTGGCAGACTCACGGTAACACAGTGAATCTTGGGGGTGCTGCTTCGCGCTCGGGTCTTGTCGCGCTCGGGTCTAGTCGCGCTCCGGTCTTGTCGCGCTCAGATCTAGCGAACAGCGATATCGACCTGATCGTGATAGGCGTTGGCGGTAGAGATGGCGAGCGGCAGTGTACCCGTCGCCGGCAGGGGCGAGGGCAGCGTGACGTTGAGTTGATAGAGGCCGGGGAAGCCGGGGGCCAGGCCGTTGAAGGTCACGGTGGCAGGCTTCCCGGCGACGTAGACGCTGACGTCCCCGGTGGATTTATAGAGCGTGGTGATCACGCCAGCGGTGCCATCGTTGAGCGTGGGGCTGACCGTGCCCATGCCGGTGAGATAGATCAACACCGTCTCGCCCGCGGTGGCGGGTTTGGCGGCGTTCACAAGCGAGTAGTCGGTGTGCAGAATCGCGCCGGCGCCGCTACCCGATTGATCGAGCGTATAGACGCCGGGGCAGGTGGCCGCGACGGGCACGGTTACGGTGTTGGAATTGGTGCCGCCGTTATTCACCACGATGGTCGCGGTGGGTCCGGTGGTGGCGTAGGGCACGAGCACATTCAGTTGTCCGGCGCTGACGAAATAGATCGGCGCGGGTTTGCCGTTGATCTGCACGCTCACGCCGTTCAGCGCGGAGGGGTAGGGCGCTGCCGCAGTCTGCGTGCTTTTGGCGAGGCCGGTGCCATAGAGCGTGACGAATTGTCCGGGAGCGATCGGGTTGCCTGGAGGCGCGGAACTGGCCGCGTTCAACACTCCCAGCGGATTCAGAAAGACTCCGGCGCCGCTCAGGCTCGGCACCTGCACGCCGAAGTAGAGTTCATAAGCGCCGGGGTCGGTGAGGCTGATTGAGGCGCCGACGAAGACCTTATCCGCGGCGCCCACGGCGATGCTGGTGAGATCCACGCTGCCCGTGCCGTCCGCGGTGAGGGTATAGGCGTTGACGCCGGTGAAGTCGAAGGCGCCGGCCGACATCGCTTTGAAACGCTTGGTCCAGGTGAGCGTGCCCTGGCCGCGGGCAGAGAGTGCGCCCGCGTAGCCGGCCACGGCGGTGGAATCGACGCGCAGGCCCGCGCCAAAGAAGGTCGCATTCCAAGTGGAATTGGTGGCGGCGGAGAGGGGCTTCACGCCGATCACGATATCGTGGGTTCCGGGCGTGCCCCCGAGTACCACGTTGCCGGTCGCGGAGAGATAGAGGGTCTTGGTGCCGGTGAGGAGCTGATTCAAGTTGACTGCGCCGGCGGTGAAACTGCCGGTTCCATCTCCGCCCATCGTATAGGTTGCGCCGGTCACCTGCTGGGTTTGCGGACGACCCTGGGAGATGCCTGCGGAGTGGCCGTAGACGGCGAAGTTACTCAGGTTTCCCAACGCCAGATTATTGAGGCTGAACTGATTGGCCCGCATGTTGGCCGTGCTGCCGCCGGGGAACTCGAGCGACATGAAATTGTAAGGTCCGCTGAAGACCGCACCGCTGGCGGGAGCCGGAATCGCCGCGAAAAGATCGAAGGTATTGTCCGCGGATTCGGTGGAGGAGCCGATCACGGCTTCGGCGCCGTAGCGGGCGTTGATTTTTGCACCAGTACGCAGGGGGCTGTCCAGGGCAACGAAGCCTCCGGCATCGACGGAGTAGGCACCCGACGAGGACTGAGATACCGGCGCGGCGGAACCGGTCACCTGCTGTCCCACGATACTGTAATGTCCACTACCATCGAAGGTGATCGTGCCCATGAGGCTGCGCGGGTCGGGCAGGTTCGCAGGATTGGCGCCGTCCGTTCCCAAGGAGATATACCGAAAGAAGTACTTCCCGGTTAACGTTTGATTACTCAAGGTTTGCGCGCTGGCCGAGACAACGCTCAGCAAGCCCGTCAGACAAACCAATCTCCACCCCGCTCGATTGACCATGCTGCCATGATAAACCCGATGCGGGGTAATTACTCCCGCTGGAAACGGCTGGTACTGGCTAAAATAATTTAATGGAACTCGGTCGCGGTTCGGGGGTTTAGAATATCAGTTACCGCGCAGAGTATCGCGCTCGGAGGATTTCATGTTTGCGCCTCGGTGGATTTTATTGGCCGGCGGCATTGCCGTCCTAAGTTTTTCCGGAATTCTGGCAGCTCAAACCGCCCCTGTGGCGGGCCAGTCTCCGGATGCGGAGTCCCCAACCTTCACCAACCAGGACTGCCCGTTTTTCGGACCGCAGTCCGAGCGCTTCTACACGGACGCTTACCGTCGCGCGAGCGGCATGCCGATGGCGCGCCGCCAGAGCTCGATGACGGATGCGGTCACCAAGACTCTGGGCTACGTTCCGGGAGGCAGCCGCACATACGATTACGGCCAGTCTCATACCGCCGGGTCGATTGATTCCTACATCTGGGCGGACTTCCAGAAGAACGGGATCACACCGGCGCCGAAGACATCGGATTGGGAGTTCATCCGCCGCGTGACGCTGGATTTGACCGGGCGCATCCCCACACCGGACCGCGTGCTGACCTTTGTGGCGGACACGAGCACGAACAAGCGCGCCACGCTGATCGCCGAATTGCTGGCCAAGCCGGAATGGGTGGACAAGTGGACTATGTTCTACGGCGACCTGTTCGGCAACACCACGAACAAGGCGAGCACCAGCCTGAACCGGTTCGCGCAGGGGCGCAACGCCTTCTTCCAATGGATTCAGAGTTCGCTGAAATCGGGCAAGCCTTACAACCAGATGGCGACGGAACTGATCGCCGCGACCGCCGATAATACGTACAACGATGGGCCGTCGAACTTTCTGGTGGGCGGCGTAGTGACCATGGGTCCCAATCAGGACATCATGGACCAGATGACGGCGAACACGTTCGACACATTTCTAGGCGTGACGCACGTCAACTGCCTGTTGTGCCACAACGGCCACGGCCATCTGGATGCGATCAGCCTCTGGGGATCGCAGACCACCCGCTACCAGGCGTGGCAACTGGCTTCGCACATGTCACGCACGAGCGCGCCCAGGACGCCCGTGGATCCGAGCAATACCAACATCTACTACTGGTCTCTGCTCAACAACCAGAAGAACTTCACGGCGGATTATACGCTGAACACGCTGACGGGCAACCGTCCGGCGCGGATTGCGCCGGCCAACTGCAAAGCCGGGGCTGCCTGCAATTACGTGCCGCCGCAGTACGTCTTCAACGGCGCCGGGCCGAACCCCGGAGAGGATTACCGCGTGGCGCTGGCGCGAAACATCACAGGAGACTTCCAGTTCGCCAGGGCCGCGGTGAATTACATGTGGGCCTACTTCTTCGGCATCGGCCTGGTGGATCCGCCGGATACGTTTGACCCGGCGCGGCTGGACCCGAACAATCCGCCGCCCGCTCCCTGGACGCTGCAGCCGACCAACGCGGCACTATTAAACGCGCTGGCGCAGCATTTCGTCGCCAGCGGCTTCAATGTGAAGGCGCTGATGACGGAGATTACGAGCAGTGATGCGTATCAGCTGTCCACCGTATACCCCGGACAATGGAATGCGGCGTGGGAGCCTTATTTTGCCCGCAAGTATGTGCGCCGGCTGTGGGGAGAGGAGATTGTCGATGCGGTTTCGCAGGCGACCGGGAGTTTCCCGAGCTACACCGTAACGGGTTGGACCGGCCTGGGATTGACTCCGGACAAGATGAGCTACGCGATGCAGTTCCCCGACGTGCTCAACACCGAGGGCTCGACCAATGCGTTCCTGGACAGCTTCCTGCGCGGCAATCGCGACGACCAACCGCGCAAGCAGGAGGGCTCCATTCTGCAGGCGCTGAACCTGATGAACGCGACCCTGCTGGAGAACAAATTCGCTTTGACCGGCGCCGCGGCGAGTCCGCTGCTGGTTTCCTGCACCACGCTGAATAACACCGACGCCATCAACAAGATGTTTTTGACGATTCTCTCCCGCTACCCGAGCGCGACGGAGATGAGTACGGCCGCTGCGAGTCTTCCCACGGCCAATGGAGCGACGCGCAACAGCGCGCTGCAAGACCTGGCCTGGACTCTCTTTAACAAAGTGGATTTCGTATTCAACTACTAACCGGAGGACGTCATGAGCAACGAACAGGAAAAAATTAATCGTTGGTTGAAAGACCATCCGTGGACGAATCCGGTTTTCTTCCGCCGTCCGCATTGGACGCGCCGCCACTTCTTCCAGGCGATGGGCGCGGGCTTCACGGGGTCCTTCCTGGCGGAGCGCTACGCCAAGGCCGCGGGCACGACCAATAGCGGCGCGAAGACCAAGAACACGGCGCAGAACGTGATCTTCGTGCTGATGGCGGGAGCGCCCAGCCACACCGACACATTCGATTTGAAAATGATCAACGGGGTCACGCCTACGAGTTTCGCCCCGGCCACGATCAACGGAATGTATTTCCCGACCGGGCTGATGCCGAAACTGGCGGGGATGACGAGCGATTTCTCGGTCGTGCGCAGCGTGCAGGCTCACGCGCTGGTGCACTCGATCTGTCAGACGTGGGTGCAGATCGGGCGCAATCCGCTGGCGGCGTTGGGGAATATCGCGCCCAATATCGGCAGCGTGGTGGCGATCGAAAAAGATCCGCAGCGCAAACCCGCGCAGATCTTCCCGACGTTCCTGGCTCTGAATTCGGGCGGCGGCGTCACGCAAGGCTATCTGCCGGCGACTTACGCACCGTTCAAGGTGACTCCGGCGACGAGCGGGATCACCAATACCACCAATGCCACCGGGCAGACGCGCTTTACGAACCGCTACAACCTGCTCAACACGATGGATGGTTCGCTGCGCAGCAACGGTCCGCACGGGCAGCCCGAGGAGGATTACAACTCCTTCTATGTGAACGCCAAGGAGTTGATGTACAACCCGATCGTGAACCAGTACTTTGGCTTCACCGCGGCCGACAGTACGCGCTACGGTTCCTCCGGCACCGGCAACGCGATGCTGGTGGCCTCGCAGGTGCTCAAGGCGAATCAGGGCACGCGTTTCATTCAGATCACGAGCAACGATGGCTGGGATATGCACCAGAACATCTACACGGCGGGCAATCTGCCGGCCAAGGCGAAGATCATCGACGACGGACTCGGGGCGCTGATCGGCGACCTGAAGGCTAACGGGCTGTTCGATTCGACCCTGATCGTGATGTACGGCGAGTTCGGCCGCACCGTGGGTCCGCTGACGGCGGCCGCGGGGCGCGACCATTGGCCGCAGCAGTTCTGCTTCTTCGCCGGCGGCGGCACCAAGGGCGGCACGGTTGTGGGCCAGACCAATGCCACCGGTTCGGATACGGTGGATTTCGGCTGGTCGCAGAAGCGCTACGTGTATCCGGAGGATCTGGAGGCGACGATCTACTCCGCCCTAGGCATCGATTGGACGACGGTACGCCACGACGATCCGCTGGGTCGCGGGTTTGAGTACGTACCGACCACCGGTTCCTTCCCGTTCTACCCGATTCACGAACTCTGGGGTTAAGGAAGGGCGGTTCTGCTTTTCCGCCTGGGCGCCGGCGATGCTGCGCGCCCGGGCTGTTTTTGACCGGACCGCTCCTGCTTGTCCGGCACCTGATTGTTCAGCCGCTTGAGTTGCTGCTGTTTCAGTTCCTGCCTCATCTGTACCAGATCCTTTTCCAGTTTGCGGGTCTTGGCCGCCTGAAAGTTCAGATCGGACTTGAGCTTGGCGGTAGCCTTCTTGTCTTCCTCGCGCTGTTTCTGCTGCTCCCCGGACTCTGGCGCGGCGGTCTGCCGAGCCGGCAATTTGCCGAGGAAGCCGATGGCCTCCCGTACATCCGGTCCATTGGCCTGGTGGACGATCAGCTTGATATCCACGTTCTGGGAGTTACGCGCAAAGGTGAAGTTGCCAGCCTGTAAGTGGGCGGCATCCAGCTGAATGGCTTGCGGCGGCGTGCCGATTTCGGTGATTTCCAGGATCGCGTCGCTGGCCTTGCGGACGGCGGGGGAGTTGGGGTTCCAGTTGATCTGCAGTTGGCCCTCGTGGTCCAGGCTGGTCAGCCCGAGGGATGGCGGGGGTGGAGGCGGAGGCGGCACCGGGCGCACCGCGGCCATGACGCGCGGGAGCCACATCTGCCGGGTCTGCACCGCCGCTGCGGCCACGCCGAGAGCGATCGCGAGGATGATCACCCAGGTCCAACTGCGGCCCGCGGGCGCCTCTTCCGCCAGGAAATGCGGGGCCGGCAACGAGGCATCGGCGGAGGCTTCGGCCGCCGGCGTATGGTTATCCTGGGGTTGGTCCTCTCGCGCCGGGTACTCGGGAGTTTGGCTCTCCGGTACCGGGTAAGGGGGAAAAAGCGAGGCCTGTAGGGCGGGTTCGGGTTCGGGAGCGGCTTCGGCGGCAGCCTTGATCGCGTCGAGATTCGGGCGGCGGCGCAGGGGAAGTTCTTCGGTGGTTGCGACCGTGGGCACCGGACCGGGCATGGCCTGCACGCGCAACCCTTCCAGGAGCATTTCCTGGTACGAGGCTTCGGCGTGCATACTGCCGTCTTCGGCGCGGAAGAAGAAGCCGATGCGGGCGGGTTGGAACGTGTGCGGTTTCATCACCAGCGCAACCTGCCAGGGTTCGGGGAAGAAGCGCTGGTGGATGGCCTGATCGGCCTCGGAGAGGAAGATCTCGCTGCGGGTGTGGGAGTGGTACCAGCCTACAACGCCGTGCTCGCCGGGCCCTGCATTGTGAATGGAGAGGATCTGGTTGAGCCGCACCTCATCCGGGGCGGAGAGAGAGAAGCTGGGGCCATGGGCATGTTCGCACTCGAGCGGGGAATAGTCCGTGATGGTGAGCCGGTTGCCGGTGAAACTGCCGAGCAGCACGCCGCCGATCTCCGCGCCTCCCCGCGGCAGGGAGAAAAAGGCATCCACCACGGCCAGCCGGATATCATCCAGTACGCGGGTCGAGGCTTCGATGGTGAAAGGGCACTCGGGCACGCTCCACGTGAGCGTATCCGGCTCCCCAGTGCTTCCCGTCATAGGCACCTTTGATTGTAGGTGAATCGTTACAGATGAATCCAGGGTACAGCCCAGAATCCGGCGTCCGGCGAGCACTCCCCTCGTTATAATAAGGGCAGAATGTCGAAGAGCAAAGAACTCGATGCACGTCTGCAGCGGACGGAGCAGCAGTTGGCGCTTTTCCAGAAGATCAGCCGCTTCATGGTCCGCGACCTGAGTCTGACGGATGTGCTGCAAGGCATCGTGTCCCTGGTGGTGGAGTTCACGCAATGCGATTCCTGCCTGGTCTACCTGCTGGATGGGGAGGATCTGGTGCTCTGCGCGTCGAACACGCCGCACCCTTCCACAATCGGCAAACTGCGCATGAAATCCAACGAAGGCCTCACCGGCTGGGTCGCGCGCGAGCGGCGCCTGCTGGCGATCTCTCGCGAGGCCTACAAGGACCAGCGGTTCAAGACGTTCGGCGAACTGCCCGAAGATAGTTTCGAGGCGTTTCTTTCGGCGCCTGTAATCGCCCGTAACCGGGTCGTGGGCGTCATCAACGTGCAGCATCGCATGCCGCACCAGCACACGGGGAGCGAGATGGAAGTGCTGGCCACGGTGGGCGAGCAGGTGGGATGCATGCTGGTGCTGGCGCGCATGTCGCCGGCCGCGCTGGAATCCGCCAACCATGTGGAACTGGTGCTCGCCTCCGGCCCCGTGGTGATGAAGTAGCGGTATGAAATAAGGCGATGAACTAACGAGGCTCCTATGAGACCGGTCCTGTCATCCGCCTGCGCCGCCGTAGCCATTGGCGCGCTCTCCCTGTTTGCCGCTCCGCCTTCCGAGCTGCGCTGGCAACTGCAGTATTCCTACGACGAGGGGAAGAGCGAGCTGGTTTTGCAGGATATGCAGTTCCCTTCGGCGAAGCATGGGGTTGCTGTCGGCACGATCGAACAGGGGAGATCGCGCAAGCCGGTGGCGGTGACCACGAGCGATGGCGGCGCGCATTGGAGCGTGACCCGCATCGAAGAGACTCCCCTTTCCCTCTTCTTTTTAAACGATAGCGTCGGTTGGATGGTGACCGAAAAGGGCATCTGGAAGACGCAGGAGGCGGGTAAGGACTGGAAGAAACTGCCCAAAGTGCCGGGCAGTCCGTGGCGCGTCTACTTCACGGATGAGAACAACGGCTGGGTTGCCTGCGCCAAGAAGGCGGTGCTCGCTACCCATGATGGCGGAAAGAAGTGGGAAGCCATCGCCGCCGCGACCGAGCCGCCGGGCGCTCCCGAGCGCTCCGCCTATTCCTGGATCGCCTTCGCCACGCCCAAGTACGGTCTGATCACGGGGTACAACCAGCCGGTGCTGCGCTGGGGTGCGCGCTTCCCCTCCTGGATGGATCCGGAGGATGCGTTGACCCGCCGCGAGACGCCCCACCTCTCCTATTCGCTGGTGACGCGCGATGGCGGCAAGACCTGGCACAGCGGGTCGTCCTCCATCGTGGGGCATGTGGCGCGTTTCCGCTTTGGGCCGACCGGGGTCGGACTCGGGCTGATGGAGTTCGGCGACTCGTTCAAATACCCGAGCGAGGTCTACCAACTGGATTGGACCACGGGCAAGAACCACACGGTCTTCCGCGACAAGCGCTACGCCATCACGGATATCTGGCTGACGAACGACGGCACGGCGTATCTGGCCGGAATCGAACTCGCCGGACAGGTGCGCAGCATCGCGCCGGGGAAGGTGAAGGTCTTCAAGAGCACCGACCTGACGAAGTGGGAAGAGATGGCGGTGGACTATCGCGCGGTGAGTGAGCGCGTGATCTTCGCCGGACCCGACGCGGATCACCTGTGGCTGGCCACGGACAACGGGATGATTCTGCACCTGCAATAGGCGGGCGGCTTGGCGCCAGCCGCGAGGGCCTGCGCCAGCGTGCGATAATCGAATTTCCCCATGAAAGCTCGCGTGTTTGTGACATTGAAAACCACCGTGTTGGACCCGCAGGGACAAACGGTGAGAGCGGCGCTCAACGGTCTTGGCTACGCGGCGATTGCCGAAGTGCGCCAGGGCAAGTATTTCGAGATCGGTCTGGCCGGTGGTATTACGGCCGAACAGGCTCGGAAAGACGTGGAAGCGATCGCGCACGACGTTCTCGCGAATCCCGTGATCGAAGAGTACCGTATCGAAATCCTGGAGTGAGTCCTTCTGGAGGGAGTCGTTCCGGAGTCATTCCGGCGCGGCGAAACGGCGTGCGCCCGTACCTTCGGAACTGTGAGGGTCCATGTGTGGAATTGTCGGCTACATTGGTAGGCATCGCGCCGTCCCGATCATCCTCGAGGGGCTGAAACGGCTCGAATACCGGGG
>CAIRBY010000005.1 GCA_903876865.1 uncultured Acidobacteriia bacterium | reverse complement strand
TGGACCCGGAAAGGTACGAGACGGTCGAGTATTTCATCGACAAGGAGGGTAAGTGGAACCCCGGCCCGATTTTGCCCGAGCCGAATACCCATCCCGGGATCGACGTGGTCTTCCCGGTGCTGCACGGCACGTTTGGGGAAGACGGCACGGTGCAGGGATTACTGGAACTCGCCGACCTGGCGTATGTGGGGGCGGGCGTGCTGGCCTCCGCCGTGGGCATGGACAAGGAGATGATGAAACGTGTCTGCCGGGAACGGATGTTGCCAATTGTCGAATATGTCACGGCGACGCGGGAGACGGCGAACATCGTGGACACGTGCAAGCGGCTGCCCTATCCGGTGTTCGTGAAGCCCGCCAATCTCGGATCGAGCGTAGGAATCTCCAAAGCGCATAACGACCAGGAGTTGGAAACGGCGTTCGCGCTGGCGGCGAAGTTCGACCGGAAGATCATTGTGGAGCGGGCGATTGTGGGGCGCGAGTTGGAGTGCTCCGTGCTGGGCAATCAGGATCCAATTGCTTCCCTGCCCTGCGAGATTCTGCCCTCGCGCGAGTTTTACGATTACGAAGACAAGTACCTGCTCAACAAGGCCGAAACCAAACTGCCCGCCGACCTTCCGGCGGACCGCACGGCGGAACTGCAACGCCTGGCCGTGGAGTGCTATCGCGCGGTGGAATGCGAAGGCATGGCGCGCGTGGATTTCTTCCTGGAGGCCGAGACTAACCGGCTCTACATTAACGAGATCAACACGATTCCGGGCTTCACTTCGATCAGCATGTACCCGAAGATGTGGGAGTACTCGGGAATCGGCTTCGCGGAATTGCTGGACCGCTTGATCGCGCTCGCGCTGGAGCGGCACCGGGCGAAGAAAGCGACGCAGTTCACACTCTAAGATGCGCCCGTTCGCCCTCATCTCGCTCGCCCTGATACTGCCCGGCGCGATCACGCTAGGCGCGCAGGCGCCGAACCGGTACACTTGCGCGCGCGCCGCGAAACCGGTCCAGATCGATGGGCGGTTGGACGACGCTGCCTGGGAAGCCGCGCCGTGGACCGCCGACTTCCTCGATATCGAGGGCGCAGCCAAGCCGCGTCCGCGCTTTCGCACGCGGGCCAAGATGCTGTGGGATGACGAGTACCTTTACATCGGCGCGGAGTTGGAGGAGCCGCACGTCTGGGCGACGCTGACGAAACACGATTCGGTGATTTTCCGCGACAACGATTTCGAAGTCTTCCTCAACCCATCGGGGGATGGGCGCAATTACTTCGAATTCGAGATCAACGCGCTCAATACCAGTTGGGATCTGTTTCTGGCCAAGCCGTACCGCGAGGGCGGCAAGGCCGATGATTCGTGGGAGATCCCGGGGCTCAAGACGGCGGTTGCGGTGCGGGGAACGATCAACAATCCGCGCGACCGCGACCAGGGCTGGACGGTAGAGATCGCGATTCCGTGGGGCGCGTTCGGTTCGCGCGCGCCGGTCAAGCGCCCGGCGCCGGGCGAGACCTGGCGGATGAATTTCTCGCGGGTGGAGTGGCAGATCGATACCAGCGATGGCACGTACCGGAAGGTGCCGGAGACGAAGGAAGACAATTGGGTCTGGTCGCCGCAGGGGCTGATCAACATGCACGTGCCGGACCGGTGGGGCTTTGTGACCTTCGCCAGCGGGCCGGGCGGGTTACACTAGAATTTCGGACCCTCCATTGATGTTTCGTCTCACCCTATCTCTGCTTGTGTGCGCCAGTATGCTACCGGCGCAAGCCAACCCAGCGCAGGTTAACCCAGCGCAGGACGACCTCGACAAGCAGTTGCGCAGCATCATCGGCGCATACAGCATTGCGGCGGCGAATGCGGCAGACCCGGTGAATGCCGAACAGGCCTTCTATAGCGGCGCGATTCCGGCGATGTTGCGCAAACTGGACCCGCACTCGGTCTTCTTCGATCCCGGCCAGTTCGATCAGTTGAAGCGCATGGAGTCTTCCACTGCGAAGGGTTTCGGCAGCGTGGTGTCGATCCTGCCGGGGCGCGTGATCGTGCTGCAGACACTGGAAGGGACTCCTTCGCAGAAGGCGGGACTCGCGCCCGGAGACGAGATTCTCGCGATCAACGGCTACGTGATCGCCACACTCGATATCGAGCAGTTGCCGCAGTTGCTGGAGCAATCGCGCCAGCAGCAGGCGCGGCTGGATGTGCGCCGTCCCGGCGTCCCGAGCCTGATGCACTTCACGCTGACGCCCGAAGAGATGCAATCGCCCAGCGTGGACCGGGCCTTCTTCATCGGTGCGGGCGTGGGCTACATCCGCGTGACCAGCTTCGATGAGAAGACCGCGCAGCAAGTGAAGGCCGCGATCGAAAAACTCGGCGGCGACCGGTTGGCGGGGCTGGTGATCGACCTGCGCAACAATCCCGGGGGCGTGCTGACGGCCGCCACGCAGACGGCGTCGCTGTTCCTGCAGCCGGGGATGAAGATCGTGACCGTGCGCGGACGCCACGTGCCGGAGACCACGGAAGCGGTGCCGAGTATCGCGACGCCCTATGGCTTCAAACTGGCAGTGCTGATGAACGAGAAATCGGCGAGCGCGTCGGAGATTCTCTCGGGCGCATTACAGGACCACGACCGCGCCACCATCCTGGGCGTGCCGAGTTTCGGGAAGGGACTGGTGCAATCGGTGTTCCCGCTGACGCAGAATACGGGGCTCGCGCTGACCACGGCGCTTTACTACACGCCCAGCGGACGCTCGATTCAGAAGCCGCTGGATGCGGCGCGCTTCGAACTCGGCGGCGCCACCGCGCACCCCAACAAGCAAAGCGAATTCCGCACGGACAAGGGCCGGATTGTGACGGGCGGCGGCGGGATTCAGCCCGATATCGTGGTTTATCTTCCGGCCACGAACCGGCTGCGCATGGTGCTGGATGCGAGCGCATCCTTCACGAACTTCGCGACGGATTATCTGCGCACGCACAAAATCGATGCGGATTTCGAGGTGCCGGGCGAGTTGCTGGATCAGTTCCGCGTGTTCCTCACGGAGCGCGAGATCCGCCCCGGCTTGGCGGAGTGGCTCGGCGAGCGCGAGTTCGTCACCAACCGGCTGAAGACGGAGCTATTCAATCAGGCCTTCGGCGTGGAAAAGGGCGACGAAGTGGAAGCGCAGCGCGATCCGGTGATTCTGAAAGCGCTGGAGATCATTGGGTAGATGTATACTCAATGTAGATCCAGATGCCGAACGAAGCCACGATTTCGAAATGGGGGAATAGTCTCGCTGTCCGCATTCCCCAGGGAATTGCCAGGCAGGCAGGTCTGAGCGAAGGCGACT
>CAIRBY010000004.1 GCA_903876865.1 uncultured Acidobacteriia bacterium | reverse complement strand
GGCGAAGGCTATAGCGGTTATGAATTCGACCTCCCGAGCGAGGGCACATTCACCTTCCGCCTGCTCAGCGGCAACCCGGCGTTCGGCGCGACAATTCACGTGGTGATGACGCGGCTGAACCGCCCCTGCCCGAATGTCAATGCCACGCTTTCCTGCGGCCAATCCAAGCCGGGCCAACTCTCTAACTTCGCGCCCGCGCAGGTAGATTCTTACCAGTTCTCCGCGCAGACGGGCGACACGATCTCCTTCCGCCTGCTGCGCGTGGCCAACTCCGGCGTGCTCAACACAGGCACGGTCTTCTTCTACGCCATCTACGCAGCCGACCCGGCCCTCAACACGGCCGCCGGCACCAACGGCAAAGTTTACGCCGTCAACCTCGACCCCACCACCAAGCGCCTCCCCTTCGCCCAGATCGGGGGACGCTACGATTGGAAATCTACCGTCACCGGCACGGTCACAGTCGTGGTCTTCGAGTTCACCGGCTCCATCGGCGGCGATTACTATATCTCCGCCACCCGCCTCAATGGCGGCTGCGGCGGACAGGCACTCTCCTGTAACTCCACGTTGGATAGCCTTGTCTCCACGCCACTCACCCTGGGTTTCTACACCCTGCAGGGCAATGCCGGCGACGTTTACCAGATCCGCACCGCGCGCTCCGCCAGTTTCGGCACCTTCACGCCGACCGCTGAAATCTACGATTCCCAAGGCAACAAAATCGCAACCGTCGGACCCGGCACCGCCGCCGGCCATGCCACCATCAGCACCCAGGTGACCCTGCCCTCCTCGGGCGCCTATTCGGTCATGGTCTCCGGCCCCGCGGATGCCAGTACGGGCCAGTATTCCATCAGTTCCACCCGCCTCAACCGCCCCTGCGACGGGGCGCAGGCGCTCACCTGCTCTTCGGTGGTGGATGGCTCCGTCAGCGGACTGATTCGCAATCAGGTCTACACGCTCCCGGCCTCGGCCAACGACGTCTACCTGCTGCGCCTGCTCCATCCGGACGCTACCTCGCTCTTCCGGCCGCGCGTGGATATCTACGATCCGACCGGCGCGCCTATCCAGTTTCTCAACACCACGGACCTCTCCCGCGTCACGGTTCCCACGCCGGTCGCCGGCAACTATACCCTGGTGGTGACCGATAGCTACGACAACAACCAATCCGGCGCGTATACGTTTTCTACCGTGCGCCTCAACCGGCCGTGCAACGCCACCCCGCTCACCTGCGGCGCACCCGTTCCCGGTGCGTTCACGCGCTCGCTCGCGACCGGCCTTTACACGTACGATGCCTCCAGCGGCGATTCCTTCAGCGTCCGCATGCTGCCCGGCGATGGCACGCCCCTGACTGCCATCGAAGTGTACGACGCACTCGGAAATCCCGCCGGCCAATCCCTCACCGGTTCTTTCGCGGGAGTGGATGTGGTCCAACCCGCGGCCGGCACCTACTCCGTGATCGCGATGGATACGAGCAAGGCGCCCGCGCCCACAACGTTTGCAATGGACCTGCTCCGCACCACGCGCGCCTGCGGCCTTACCGCGCCGCAGAGCAGCACCGTGCGCGGCGTACTCTCCGCCGCCGAACCGTTCCTCGCCTACAGCATTCCCGCCTCTTCCGGCGACCTGCTGGCCATTCGCAGCGCCTCCAGCACGCCGGGCTTCGCCGCGCAGATGGAGATCTACGATCCCACCGGCTCCCGCCTGGATACGGCAGTCTTCGGACTCAGCCGCAAGATCGCCGCATCCGGCACCTATACCGTGATCCTGGGCGCCGCCAGTGCGCGTACCGCGGGCGGCTACAGCTTCGCCTGGCAACTGCTCAATAAACCAGCCGGCACTTCCGCGCTGCCCTGCGGCGGCACCGCGGCCGGTTCGCTCTCCGCAGCCAACAGCTTCCGCTACTACACGGCCAGCGCCAACCCGGGCGATATCCTGCGCCTGCTGTTCACCCGCACCAGCGACAACTTCAATCCCCAGATCGAGCTCTTTGATCCGAATGGCGCGCGCGTCGCGGCCAACTCCGACGTGACGCTGAAATCGGCCGCGGGCGGCGCCTATCTCGTGCTCGTGAGCCCTTCCACCACAGCCGTCGAGACCGGATCGTACGCGCTCTCTTTCCAGCGCCCCAACAAACCCTGCACCGCGGTCTCGCTCACCTGCGGCCAGACCGCCCTTCGCCAGGTCAACCTGCCCGCGCAACTTGACGCCTTCACGTTCACCGGCACCGGTGGCGACATTCATGAGATCCGCCTGGTCTCGCGCTCCGGCAATTACTCTCCGTTCGTGGAACTCTACGATCCCGCGGGTGCGCTGCTTGCGACCACTTCGAGCGGCCTCATCAAGAAGGTGCTTCCGCTGGACGGCGCGTATTCCCTGCTCGTCCGCGATGTCAGCTCCCTAAATTTGGGCAGCTACCGGGTCAGCCTGCAGGACGATTCGAACACCTGCCCGGTCAACGATTCCGAGAGCCCCGCCATCACGCTCCTCGCTCCCACCGGAGGAGAGGTCATGCCGGGCGGCGCTACCTTCACCATCCGCTGGCAATCCGATGATAATGTAGGCGTCGCCACGCACGACATCGCGCTCTCTACCGACGCGGGCAAGACCTTCTCCACACCCATCGCTTCGGGGCTTGGCGGCAACTCACAGACGTACACCTGGTCCGTGCCCGCGGGCATCGCCCCTAGCCGCACCGCGGTCCTGCAAGTCACCGCCACCGATGCCGCCGGCAACGCGCAATCCGCTTCCAGCGATCTGCTCACCCTGATCGGCTCCGGTTTCACGCCCAACGCGAATGTGACCTTCACCTACGACGGCCTCAATCGCCTGACCCAGGCCACCATGGATGACGGACGCACCATCACCTACACCTGGGATGCGAACGGCAACCTGCTCCAGATCACGATCACGGGGCAGTAGACCGGCAGGCGAGCCGACTACTGGTTCAGCGTCTTGATTTTCATGGTGCCGTCGGGCCCTTCCTCGAACCAGACTTCGCCGTTGCCAATCATGACCCCCTGCCAATTTCCAAAGAGGCATTCGGGCGATTGTTGTTCGATCGCCTTCTTCACGGCGGGAGAAAAGAGAACCGGATAGCCACTGACAAAGGCGCCGGGGTTCGAGATACGCCGGTGCCGCTTGGCGGAGTAGACGTTCAGCGGGTAGCGAATCATACCCGCAATCTGCTGCCGGTCATCCGCCTTCACCAGTGCCTGCAGAGTCGCCAGGAACCTCCTCGCTTTCGGCGCGAGTTCCGGCAAATTATCCTCAACCGTACTCCCGCCGCAGGCTCCCCTTCCCTGGCCTTGTGCTCGCCCTGGCAGAGGGGACCACGCAAACAGAAACAAGACGAAGGCAAACACGAATCGATTCACAACCTGAGCATAGCCCAACAAACCCGGCCGAACGCCCCCCTACTTCGTCTCGGTCTTGATGGCGGAGCTGCGCAATCAAGACCCTAAAGACTTGTATAGCAACCTGATAGATTACATCCACGGATTTCCAGAGTTTCTTCAAGACGTATTTATTCGGCGTTTTGAACTGCCGTTCAAACTG
>CAIRBY010000003.1 GCA_903876865.1 uncultured Acidobacteriia bacterium | reverse complement strand
GGGGAAGTTTGTCGTACTTGTCCAACCGTTCACGCAGATTGACCTGCTGCTGGGGCGGCAACTTCTCCAGGATCTGTTCCCGCCGTTCCGGGGGCATCGCCATCAGGCGCTCCACCGGATTATTGGGGTTGGGTGGAGCCAGTCGCGGTCCGGCCTTGGGCGCTTCCGGGTTTCGGTTCGGCTGCTTCGCCGCCGCTGCTGCCGGCCGGGGCGCCGGCGCCGGATTGTGCGCGGGCGGGGGTGGCGGCGGCGGCTTGACCGGTTTCGGGTTCTTCTGCGCAAACGCGCTGAGCGCTGCTGTGAGCAGCAGAAGGCGGCCGACTTGGGATACGCGCTTCATGTGACGGAATGGGCTCCAGCCCCGGCTAAAGCTTCGATTCCTGTCCTTCCGTGCGCACATGGTGGCTGAACTCGCTGAGCAGGTCCATCGTATCCAATGCCTGCTCCACCTGTTCTGGCTGGATCGATTCAATTTGCGCCATATCTTTCGGCGCCGAATTCGGGGATTTTCCCGGACGTTCCAACACTATTCCAACGGTCACCAACAGGCACGCGGCCACCGCGACCGGAAGTCCCCTGCGCCATAGCGTCGGCTGAAAGGGACCGCGTTCGAACTGCGGCAACAGCGATTTCCACCAGGAACCCTGCGCGGCTTCAGCATCGATGCGCTGGTAGAGGCGGCGGTTGAAATCCAGCGAGACCTCGGGTGCCTGCCACAGATCCAGCGCCTCCGAGAGGTTCTTCTGGGCAGCGGCGAACTCCTGGCAGCGAGGGCAGGATTGAAGATGGGCTTCCACTAGCGCGGCGCCAGGCGCGGACAGGGCGCGCGCGCAGTAATCCAGCAGCACTTGCGTTTCTTCCCGAGTTTCCAACAGGCAGTTCATAATTACCTCGCCTTCACGCCATGTGCGCCAGACGGGCGCGCAGTGTCTCGTAAGCCCGGAACAACAGCGACTTTACCGCCGATTCCGAACAACCCAACACCTTGGCGATTTGCGAATACTCCATCTCTTCGTACTTATGCATCAGAACCGCGGCTCTCTGCTTTTCCGGCAGCGCGGCAATCGCGCTCCGGATTTCGGCCAGCTTTGCCTGATACACCATCGACTGCTCCACCGAAGGCCGAAGGTCCGAAACCTGCCGGACCGGCATATCGCTGGAATCGTCATCCAATCTCTCCTGCGAGCGCTCGTTCTTGCCATCGCGCAAGGCGTTGAGCGCCAAATGGGTCGCGATCCGGAAGAGCCAGGTGGTGAACTTCGCCGTCGGCTCATACGTGACCCGCGACCGGTACACGCGCAGAAACGCTTCCTGCGCCAATTCCTCGGCCACCGCGTGGTTCTGAACCATCCGGTAGAGGAAGTGAATCACGGACGAGCGGTGCTTTTCCAGCAAGACACCGAAACTCGCACCATCTCCCTCTTTGACCCGGAGCATCAGTTCCGCATCAAAGTCCAGAGCCGCCGCGGCCCCCCCCATATCATCCTTAACCCGTTCGACCATACGAAGGTTGCTATCAGTTCCGATTTATTTACCTGTCGTGGACATTTTTATTCGACCTTCAGAGATCGTTCCATCAACCGGCGGATCGCTTCTTGTGGGGAAGAGCCAAAGTGCAGCATCTGGTACATCTGTTCGGCAATTGGCATCTCTACCGAGTAGCGCTTTGCCAGCTCCACAACGACGTTTGTCGTTTTAATTCCCTCAGCGACCATTTTCATGGAGTTGACGATCTCCTCGAGCTTGCGCCCGCGCGCCAGTTCCATGCCGACCGTGCGATTCCGGCTCAGGTCACCGGTACAGGTCAGCACCAGGTCGCCAAGTCCAGCCAGTCCGGCCAAGGTCTGCGGTTTCCCGCCCATCGCCACGGCCAGTCGCGAGATTTCCGCCAAACCCCGAGTGATCAGCGCTGCCATGGCATTGTGTCCCAATCCCATACCATGTAACACGCCAGCGCCAATAGCGACTACATTTTTAATCGAGCCGCCAATTTCTACACCTATAGGATCATTGCTTGCGTACACCCGGAAGTTGGGTCCGGAGAAGGCGCTTTGCACAGCTTCCGCGAATGCCTGGTCCGTCGAGGCCGCTACCAGCGCAGTCGGCTCCAAACAAGCCACTTCCCGCGCGAATGAAGGTCCGGAAAGCACTGCCACCGGCACCTTTCCCAATACCTGGGCGATCACTTCTGACATTCGTAGTAATGAACCGTTCTCCAGGCCCTTGGTCGCGCTCACAAACACCGTCCCGGCGTTAATGTGGGGCAGCATCCGCTGATAGACTCCGCGCGTCACGTGGGAGGGTGTGACGGTGAGGACGCAGTCGGTACCATCCAGGGCAGAGCCGAGGTCTGAAATGATTTCTACGTTTGTAGGTATCGATGGACCCGGCAGGTAGACGTCGTTGATCCGGCTTGCCGCCATGCGCTCCGCCAGATCGGCTTCGTTCACCCACAATCTGACCTGGGAAAAGCGGGGCGCGAGCGCGATGGAAAGTGCCGTCCCCCAGCTCCCGGCACCTATAATCGAAAGATTCTTCAAAACTTAAATACGCTCTCAGTTCCCAGACGCAGCCTCTGCATATTACTACTATGTCTGTAGATTACAAATGCGCCAGCGAGTGCCGCTGCTGCCACCGGAGGCACTGTCGAGTGCCCCACCAACCACACCGCGAGCGGAAACGTGGCCGCACCCACAATCGATCCCATGGAGATGTGTCGCGTCTTAAATACTACAACGACAAATATAACTGTTTCGGCCAGAAGCGCCCACGGCGCCAGGCAGAGAAACGCCCCTACAAAACTGGCGACCGCCTTCCCGCCTTTGAAGCCCAGAAACACCGGGTACGCGTGCCCCGCCATCACCGTCACGGCGGCGATACTCATCCACAGTGGATCCTGCCCGGTAAGGCGCCCCGCAATCCAGACCGCGGCAAAGCCCTTGGCGATGTCCAGCAGCAGGGTGAGAATGCCGGCCGAGCGACCGGTGGTGCGCATGACATTGGTGGCGCCGATATTACCGCTGCCGGAGGCGCGTATATCCGAACCGGTCTTCCACCGGACCAGCAGATAACCGAAAGGAATCGCGCCGAGCAGGTACGCGATGGCTAAAACTGCGAGCGGGATCATGATTTGATAAGCGGGAACTCCGCAAGCTTAGTGTACACGGAACCGGTAGGCTGTAAAACGCTCCGGTAGAGAAAGAACGAGTGCGCCTCGAACCCGCCGAACTCCAGCGAGGGCAGCCCTGCGATTGCGTGGTGCAGGGACTGCAACCGTACCTGGGTCCGCAGGCGCGCCAGAGTCAGGTGCGGAGAGAAGGGGTGCTTCTCGCACGGCACCCCGAGAGCGGCACAGGAGTAATCCGTCGCCTCCGCCAGTTCCGGCAAACCGGGAGCCTCGATGCCGCACCAGAAGCTGCGCGGCGCCTGCGGGTTAGGGAAAAAGCCAAGCCTACGAATCCGGACAGTAATTGGCCCAGTCACGGGCAACCCGGCCAGCGCCGCAGTGAGTTCGCTAAGGCGCGCATCGGGCCACTCGCCGATGAACTTGGTGGTCACGTGCAGGTTCGCCGCCGGACTCCATTGCATCCGCGCCGCGGGGCGCAAGTGACGCTGCAACTCCGTCAGGCTCTGCGTGAGTTCGGGCGGCAAATCCAGGGCGGTGAACAGGCGCATGCTTCCATTAAAACGGTTCCGGCGGCCAGCAGGCAATTCATCCGGCGGCCGCTTAATATTGTACAGTGCACTTCGGATCCATACTGCCGCGCTCCTTCTACGCCCGCCCCACCGTCAAAGTGGCGCGGGACCTGTTAGGAAAAGTGCTGGTCCACGGTACGGCAGCCGGCCGGATCGTGGAAACCGAGGCCTACCTCGGGCTGGGCGACCGCGCCGCTCACTCCGCCCGCGGCCTTACGGGGCGCACGCGCGTGATCTTCGGACCGCCAGGACACGCCTACGTCTACCTGATCTACGGCATGTACGAGTGCCTGAACCTGGTGGCGGAGCCCAAGGGCGCGGCAGGTTGTGTGCTGCTGCGGGCGTTGGAACCGCTGGCCGGTCTGGACCAGATGCGCGCGCGCCGTCCTGCGGCCCGGAGCCTCGAAGCGCTGGCCAACGGTCCCGGTAAGCTCACACTCGCGATGGGCATCACGCGAACCCACAACGGCACGGACGTTACTCGTGGAGGTCTGGTGGTCCGCGAACCCGTGCACGCCGAGCCGTTCCGGATCGAGATCACAACGCGCATCGGCATCCGCGAGAGCACCGAACTGGAACTGAGATTCGCCCTCGCCGGCAACCGCTTCGTCAGCCGCTGACGTAACCGACAGACCAGACTGCACACCCACTCCACAAGCCGCGCCCTGCGGGATACCATAGGGATTCATGTTTGACTGGACGCAAGACCCGCATCGCCGCTACAATCCGCTGACGCGCGAATGGGTGCTGGTGAGCCCCCACCGCACGCAAAGGCCCTGGCAGGGCCAGATGGAAGAGACCGCCGCCGCGCTCCAGCCGGCCTTCGACCCCGAGTGCTACCTCTGCCCCGGCAATGCCCGCGCGGGCGGAGTGAGGAATCCGGCCTACACCTCGACCTTCGTCTTCGATAACGATTTCGCGGCCCTCAGACCCGGCACACCGTGTGAGGAATTCGACCTGAACGGCATCCTCCTGGCGCGCTCCGAACCCGGTCTCTGCCGCGTGGTCTGCTTCGCACCCCAGCACAACCTGACCATGGCCAACATGGACCCGGCCGGCTTGCGATCGGTGGTGGATACGTGGGTGGAACAGTTCCAGGAATTGGGCGCGCGGCCGGAGATCAACTACGTCCAGATCTTCGAAAATCGCGGCGCCATGATGGGCGCCAGCAACCCTCATCCGCACTGCCAGATCTGGAGCAGCCACTCGCTGCCCAATGAGATCGCCAAAGAACAGGAGTCGCTGCTGGCGTGGCGCGAAGCGCGCGGCACCTGCCTGCTCTGCGATTATGCGGGTGTGGAACGCTCAGGCGCCGAGCGGGTGGTGGAAGAGAACGAGGGCTTTCTCACCGTGGTGCCGTTCTGGGCGGTCTGGCCCTTCGAGACGATGGTGATCTCCAAACGCCACGTCACCGCCATCGACCAACTCACCGGCGCCGAACGCGATCAACTGGCGGACATCCTGAAGCGCACCACCGCCCGCTACGATCGCGTCTTCAACGTCTCGTTCCCGTACTCCATGGGCTTCCATCAGCGGCCCACGGATGGAGCCGCGCACGAAGAGCACCACCTGCACCTGCACTTCTATCCGCCCCTGCTGCGCTCGGCGACCGTGCGCAAATTCCTGGTGGGCTTCGAGATGCTGGGCATGCCGCAGCGCGATATTACGCCCGAAGCCGCGGCGGCGCGCCTCCGCTCCGTTTAGCCGCGCAGGTAGTCGTCGTCTTTCTTCAGCCAGTCTTCACGGATCGGGCTGAAGATATCCAGATCCAGGGTATCTTCCAGGGCAACCGCGCGGTGCGGCACGTTGGAGGGGATGCGCAGCACCTGCCCCTTGCCCACCACAATCTCGCGGCCTTCCAGTTCAAACTTAAGGGCGCCCTCCAGAATGTAAGTGATCTGCTCGCTCTCGTGATGGTGCTCCGGCACAATCGCACCCTTGGCGAGAAAGACCTGGGCGACCATGGCCTTCTCCCCCGAAATAATCTTACGGGCGATGGAGGGGCTCAGAACTTCCTTTTCCATTTCGTCCCAGGTATAAAATTCCATTTCGACTCCTCGTTGAGATGTACTGGCTTACGGCTTAGGCACAACCGAGTAGCTTCGCGTCACCGTGGTGACGTTGCCTGCCTGATCGGTGGCGGTAACAGTGAAGCTGTAGTTGCCGGGCGTGGAGAGATTGAGAAGCTGCCCGCTGGGCAGGGTTCCGGTACAGCTGGCCACACCGGATTGCGTATCGAAACAACTGTAGCTGGCAAACGCGCTGGCGCCTTGCGGATAGGCAAAGCCGTTGACCGGCGAGATGAAGCTCAGTAGCGGCGGCACCGTATCGATGCGAATTCCCGGGTAAGTAGTGGAGGCGGAATTCCCTGCCACGTCGCTGCAACTGCCGCTGGCGGAACCAGAGACGCTCACCGTGGTGGAGACCGTCGGCGTCACCGGGCCGGAACCGCTATCCACGCAGGCCCAAGTGACGGTCACCGGCCCGTTGGACCAGCCGGTGGGACCGATCGGGCTGGCGCTCTGGAGTGCCAGATACGGCGGTGTGGTATCGATGCGGATCGGCCCGATCGTGGTGGAAGAGACGTTGCCCGCCTGATCCCGGCAGGTCCCGGTCACCGGCGTGCCGGGAGTATCCAAATTGATGGTGGTGCTGCCCAGCGGATAGCCCGCGGCAACTCCGGAGAGGCTGTCCGAACAGCTGAAGCTCACGCCGACCCCGCCGCGGTACCAGCCCGAAGCGGGCAGGGAAGCCGAGGTCTGCCCGTTGATCACCGGCGGAGTCAGATCGACGCTGGCTGTGGCGCTGGCCGAAGCCGTATTACCGGCGAGATCGGTGCAGGTCGCCGTGACCGTCTGGTTGGCGCCTTCGCTCGCAATCGTCTTGGAGATTGTGCCCTGCTGCGGGCCCGAGCCCTGATCGGAGCAGAGCCACGTGAAGGTCACGGGCGAGTTGTACCAGCCGCCCGGATTGGCCGGCGGACGATTCAGGATGGTGATGATGGGCGCGGACTTATCCAGGTTGACCGGTCCGGCCACAACCGTGGCGCGGTTGCCCGCGGAATCGGTACAGCTCCCGTTGACGAACTGCCCGCTGCTATCGGCATTCACATTCACCGGAGACGTGACGTTGGAAACCGGGATGCCAAACGCCGGCACGCACTGGAAGGAGACCGTCACGCCCTGATTACTCCAGGAGCCCGGCGTGTAAGCGTTGTTGCCGGCAAAATATTGCGGCGTCAATTGAGGCGCCGTGCGCACCACGTTGATAGGGCTGAACGAAGCGCTGGCGGAGTTGCCGGCGCGATCCGTGCAGACGCCCGTGGCGTTCTGGTTCATCCCGTCATTGGCGACGATCTGCTGCGGCGGCGCCTGCGCCACCCCGCTGCCGCCGGCATCGGTGCAGGTGAAGGTGATGGTGACCGGCTGCCCGGTGATGGCGCCGAAATAGACCTGTCCGCCGGAGAAAGCGGAGGCGGAAACCAGCGGTGCAGTCTTATCGATATTGATGCCGCCGAAACTGCCATCGGTGGAATTGCCGGCCAAGTCCGTGCAGGTCGTGGTGACGGCCTGATTGGCTCCCTCGCTGGTCACGGTGACGGTCTTTGTGCTCGCCGCTCCGGTAGATGGGGTACAGACGAACGTCACGATCACGTTCTGATTGGTCCACGCGCCCGAAGTATAAGGCGCGCCGCCCGCGGTAGCGGTGACCTTGAGCTGCGGCGGGTTGGCCAGGATCGTCACCGGGTTGGTGGTGCCAGGGCTGACGGAGATGCCGGCGCCGCTGCCGCGATCCACCGCCGTGATTCCGATTACGAAACTCAGCGTGCCGGCTCCGGTGATGGAGTCACACGTGAAGACGAAACTCTGCTGCGCATTGCCCGCGAGGGAAGCGGCCGCAGGCACGGGAGCGCCGCAGTTGGCCGAAGCCGTCCCGGTGACGGCGAGGCTCAGATTGGGAGCGACCGAATCGGCGGGGCTGCCCGTGTTGGCGATCACAGCAGTGACCGTAATGGCATCGCCCGGACGCACGCTGGAACCGTTCGGTCCGGCGGCGGCAAGGTTGGCAAACGCCAGCGAGACGCGGCTGACCTGGATCGAGAGATTCGCGGTCTGGATGTTCGCCGGGCTGGAGGAATCGGAGACCTGCACCGTGAAGTTATACAGGTTGGCGTCCCCCGTGATGGTGCCGGTGATCTCGCCGCCGGCCGTCAGGGTGAGGCCCGGGGGCAGCGTGCCTTTGGTGAGGCCCCAGGTCACGGGTTGGTTGCCTCCGGCAGCGATCAGCAACTGATCGTAGCTGCTGCCGGAGACTCCCGCCGGGAGCGAGGTGTTGGCGATGATCAGGTGCGTGGCGGCGATCGGCGGCTGCGTGCCGCCGGTATTGGTCGCGTGGGAAATCGTGATGACGGTGATGTCCTTACCCGGGTCGAAGGGCAACGGCGTGTTCTTATCCGGATTGTAGAAGCGAAGCGTGATGTTCAGGGTCTCGCCCGGGCCTACGCTGACGGTGGCGTTATCCAGCCCGTCATCAGTAATGTCGCTGACGGAATCGCGCGGCTGAGCTACGCGCAGGCCGTTGTGTGCGCGCGCATGCGCCAGGATCACCGAGCGCACTCTGCCCAGCGTCTTCTGGTTCAGCAGCGTCGGGTTCACGATATTGGCGACCACCACCGTCTGCGGCTGCGTGGTCAGGCTGCAGCCATTCGCCACCGGCGTGGAGTAGGTCTTGTTGATGATCAACTGGCTCTTGATGCTGCTCGGGATCACCCGGTCGATCAGGAACTGCACCGTGTACGTGGCGGTCGTGTTGCCTTTGTTGGTGAGCTTCCAGGTGGCGTCGGAAATCGCGCCGTTGGCGATATCGGGATTGGCAATATCGGGGTTCGCGATGTCGGGGTTGGCGATATCGGGATTGGCAATGTCCGGGTTCGCGATGTCGGGGTTGGCAATGTCCGGGTTCGCAATATCCGGGTTCGCGATGTCGGGGTTTGCGATATCGGGATTGGCGATGTCAGGATTGGCAATGTCCGGGTTCGCGATATCCGGGTTGGCAATATCGGGATTGAAGAGTTCGGTGTTGGCGATATCCGGATTCGTCGGATTGAGCGGGTCCGGGTTGAGAACGATCGTGCCCTGCAAACCGCCCGCGAGCAGTTTGTCCGAGCCGACCGACGGGATTTCGTCCACGCTCACATTGACGCAGGCGTTGGGGTCCGTGGAGTTCACGAAGACCATGCGCGAGATGCTGGAACCGGGCGCCACGTTCACGTCGAGCACGGTGTAGGGGTCCGGCGCTCCCGCCACCGGCGTCTGGAAGAAGCTCGCCTTGCCGCCCTTGGGCTGCGTGAGAATCGAGAGGCGGTAGGTGTGCAGCCGGTTGGTGGAGTTGGAGACGTTGATCGGGAAAGCACGCTTCATCGTGCCCAGGCTCTTGGCATTGGAGGGCGACGTGACCAGCAGCCCCTGCGTGATCAACGACGTGTAGATGTTCTGGTTGCGCATGCCGGATTGCCCGGTCATGCAGGCCGGTTGCGGCTGCGTGGGATCGAACAGGCTCATGCCGGAGGAAGACGCGGAGATGGGCGGCGTGTAGTTGGTCCAATCGCCATTGGCGGGCGGGCGCACGTCCCGGTTATCGGTCCAGATGGCGTGAAACGCAGTCGCGTTCGAGGGTTCGGTATTGAATTTCCAGGTGCCGGGCTGGGCGCCGGGAAGGAACGTGGGCGCGGCGGCGATATCCAGATAATCGCCCATGAAGGGCACGCTGCCGCTCTGGAACAGCGGCAGGTTCGGCGGATTGACCTGGAGTTGCTCGATCAGCATGGAATTCTGGCGGCTGCCGAAGATGTACTGCGAGACGCGGGCGACGCCGAAGACGGGCAGATCCGCGGGCTCGGCCTGAGCCGCGAAGACGTCGAGGGTATGGCGGCGCAGCAGGCCACCCAGATTCAGGCTGCTGGGCGCGGCATCCAGCAGGAAGTTGGTGAAGACCTTTTCCGGATGCGGAGGAGTGGTCGCCAGATCGCCTGCCGGCACGCGCTTTTCGCTGTACTCGCTGCCGCCCAGGGAAGTGAAGTTCCCGACCGTATTGTCCTGCCGCACGTCGTAGAAGATCACCATCACTTTGCCGCCGGCGAAGGTCATGGCGGGCATGAACTGATGGCCGCGTCCGGCATAATCGCTCACCGGCGCGCGCGGCGTCCAGCGCTTGCCATCGCGGGAGGTGGTGAGCATGATCCGCGCATCGCCGCCGCTCTCCGCTACGCCACGGTTGCGCTCGCTCCAGGCAAGGTAGATGCGGCTGGAGCCATCCACGGCCATGGTGGGGTAGGCATTGGTGCGGAAGCTGAACGTCGTGGTCCCCTGGTCGAACGGAGCGATTTCGGCAACCACCTGCGGAGAAGAGAAGCTCTGCCCGCCATCGGTGGATTGGGCGAACATGATCGCCGGGGAGACACCGGTGGAAGCGAACCGGCGCCAGGTCAGATAGACATTGCCATTATTGGGATCGATGGCGAGATTCGCACCCTGGTTCAGCACCTGATCGGCCACGATGAAGGGCTTGCTCCAGGTGGCGCCGCAATCCGCGGAGCGGCTGAAGAGGATCTGCGAGGGCGGCTGGGTTTCGCTCTCGAACGTGGTGTAGGCGAGGTAGACGTTGCCGGCGGGGAAACTCTGTCGCACCGGCGTGCCGTTCTTCTGCGGAGTGGAAATCTGGCAGGTGCCGGCTCCGGCGCGCGGAATATCCACGGCGATCCAGGGCTTATCGATGAAGGTGGAATTGTTGCCGGTGGAGACGGGAACCGTATTCAGATACTTGATCGGGTCGCCGTTTTCTTCATTGTTGTTGTCGATGAAGCGGGAGACGAAGACCACGCTCTGCTTGGGCGAAGTGCGGGTGAAGGCGATACCGGAAAAGTAGAAGAGCCCGTTGGTGCCCGCGCGCACTACCGCATCCGCGCCGGCGGCGTAGGATTTCAAAAACGGCGCGCCGTCGCAGGCGGCAACGTTCTGCGGGCAACCGGGGTGCACAGTGCTGGTCCAGGTTGCGCCGCCATCGTAGCTCTTGTAAACGCCGAGCCACGCATCCCCGGTTTCGCTGGAAGGCAGTCCCGGCAGATCCACCGTGCGGTAATCGTTCGAGCCGCCCAGAAGGTGGTTCTGGTTGCGCGTCGAAACCGCGAGCGAGGGCTCGTTCTGGCGCTGCAAAAACGGGTCGCCGTTCGGCCACGAAGTGCCCGACACCATATTCACATTGCGGCCGGCGATTTGCGCCGCGGCCTGAAAAGAGAGAAGGAGTAAGAATAGTGCAGCTAGCCGGAAGTTCGTCATCTGGATCGGGACCTATTCCCGCAAGTATCAGATAATTATGGGCTGTTTTTGCAAACGCCGCAATGGCGGAATGTGCGGACTCCTGCAATTTGACCGGATATTCATAAATCACGTTAACTAATTGGGTACTGGTACTGGACAAAGCGGTCATGTATATTGCAAGTCGATGAGTGCCGCCAACACCGCCCCACAGATCGCACGGCCGGATTGTTGGCCGATCATCCCGGACCGGGTGGAAGACCTCGGCATTCCCCGTTCCGTGGTAGCGGATCTGGTGCTGCGTTACCTGTGGCTGCACGGCGCCGGATCGCTGGGCACGCTCCATGACAGCCTGAAACTCTCCTTCCCGGTGCTGGAAACGCTATTCCACCAGTTCCGCAACCAGCAACTGCTGGAAGTGAAGGGCATGGTGGGCAACGACTATTCGTTCAGCCTGAGCGCACAGGGCCGGGCGGCGGCGAGTGCGCGCAACGAAGTCTGCCAGTACGTGGGCCCGGCGCCGATTTCGATCCAGCAGTATCAGAAAGTAGTGCGCGCCCAAGCCGCCCGCGTGCGCCTCAGCCGCGAGAGTCTGCGCCGCGCCTTCGACGATCTGGTGCTGCCCGATGGCCTGCTGGATCAGCTGGGCCCATCCCTGATCGGCCACCAATCGCTCTTCCTCTACGGCGGCACCGGTAACGGCAAGACCAGCATCGCCGAGCGCATCCTGCGCATCTATCACGATTCGGTAGTGGTGCCCTACGCGGTGGAGGTGGACGGCCACATCATCACCCTCTTCGACCCCGTGGTCCACCGCCAGTTGCCCTACGTGGACGAAATGCTCGATCCACGCTGGGTAGTCTGCGAGCGCCCCTGCATCACGGTGGGTGGCGAACTGGTCGCGGCAATGCTGGAACTGCGCCTGGACGACGCCACGCACGTCTTCATCTCGCCCTGCCAGATGAAGGCGAATAACGGAATCCTGATCATCGACGATTTTGGCCGGCAGGTGCTTTCGCCGCGCGATCTCTTGAATCGTTGGATCGTGCCCCTAGACCGGCGCGTGGATTACCTGACCCTCGCCTCGGGGATGAAGTTCCAGGTACCGTTCGAACTGATGGTGGTCTTCTCCACCAACCTCGACCCGCACGATCTGGCCGACGAAGCCTTCCTGCGCCGCATCCAGACCAAGGTCATGGTTGAGAATGTGAGCGCCGAAGTCTTCGATAAGATCTTCGAACGAGTGATGCAAGGCAATCAGGTGCCTACGGAACCCGGTTGCGCGGAGTTTCTGCGCGAGCGCTGCGAAGAGTACGCCGCCAAGGTGCTGCGCGCCTGCTACCCGATCGACATCTACAAACTGGTGAAGGCCATCAGCGAGTACGAAGGCCGCCCCGTGCGCATGACCAAGGCGAACATCGAACGCGCCGTGGGCCTGTACTTCGCCAGAACGGCGAAGTAGCGCGGACGGCTCAGGGCTGAAACTTGCGTACACAGTCTCTCTGAGGATTTCCCCGCAGTTACCGCACGGTTTGGCGCGGAGAGACTGTATAAGAGAACCCGACCTCGCCATCCTTCTGCTGGGGCGTCTCGTCTTTCGGTAGGAAGGAGCGCACATAATCCACCCGGACATTGGCGGGCGACACGGTCACGCGCAGATGGCCCGAGTTGGGCAGGATGTCCCCGGAACGATAGGCTTCGCGATTGAACGCAGTGTAGGTATCGTCGGCCGGATTGGGCGTCTCCTGATAGGTCACGCCATCTTTCTGCTGGTGCGCAAAGAGGTGATCGTGGCCCTGAAAGAAAATGGTCACGCCGGTCTTCACCATCAACTGGTGGATGGGCAACTCCCAGTTCGGACGCCGCGCGCGAAACTGGCTGGCGCCCATGCGATCGTTGCCACGAAGATCGCCTCCTGGGCGATCGTTGCCACGAAGATCGCCTCCTGGGCGATCGTTGCCACGACGGTCGCCTCCTGGGCGATCGTTGCCGCCCCACTCGAAGGAATCGGCCATTTCGACTGCGCCGCGGCCGGTGCCTATCACGTGGT
>CAIRBY010000002.1 GCA_903876865.1 uncultured Acidobacteriia bacterium | reverse complement strand
AGGCGGTTCCGCCTGCCAACTCCTCGGGCGAGCCAGATTGGCAGGCGAAACCGCCTGCCCTACTAAAGCTGGGGCGCGTCCGCTGCTCAGCCTCCTGTTGGCCGCTACCTGCATGGCGCAGCAATCCTCGATCGAGGTGCAGCCGTCGCAAGGTCCGGCCGTCATTCGTCCCTATCTCGCGCCGGTCGTTACCGGTGTCCGGCTGAGCAATTCGCCGCGCATCCTGGGACTGCTGCGTGCCGGCAAGCTCTACCTGACCGTGCAGGATGCGATCGCCCTGGCCCTGGAAAACAACCTGGGGCTGGAGATCAACCGCTACAATCCGCTACTGGCCCGAACCGCACTGGAACGTGCGCAGGCGGGCGGACCTCTGCGCGGCGTGCCCAGCGCGAGCGCGCAGGTCTCGAGCGTGAATTCCGGAGTGGGCGTCAATGGCAGTACCGCAAGTGCGGGCTTGAGCGGCGGCAACGGCGGCGGTTCCGGTAGTGGAGGAGGTGGCGCGTCCATCCAACAGGTGGGTGCGATCACGCCGAATCTGGACCCGATCCTGCAAAGCACCACCACACAGGCGCATCTCACGCAGCCACAGGCCAACACCGTGCTGAGCCAGACCAATGCACTGGTGCAGAGTGTGCGGACCACCAACACTACCCTGCAGATGGGACTGATCACCGGCGGCGTGGTGCAGTACCGCAATTACGAGCAATCGCTCAAGGAGAATTCGCCCAGCGACAGTCTGAATCCGGCGGTGGGGCCGCACATGGACCTCGCGATCCGCCACAGCCTGCTGGATGGTTTCGGCGCACGCCTGAACGACCGTAGCATCCGCATTGGCCACATCAATGTCACCGCATCGCGCGAGGCCTTCCGTTCGCAACTGCTGGACTTGGTGGCGACGGTGGTGAACTCCTACTGGGATCTGGTGACGGCCGGCGACGAATTGCGGGCGCGGGAGCATGCGGCGGAAAACGCACAGAAGTTCTACGAAGATACGCAGAAGGAGATCACCGCGGGCTCCATCCCGCGCGTGGAATTGCCGCGCGCGGCGGCGGAAGTGGCGACCCGGCGGCAGGATCTGATCGTGGCGCGCGCCAACCTAAGGCTGCGCGAGAACGGTTTGAAGGACCTGCTCGTGCGGGCTTCGAACGCGGCTGTGGATGCGGCGGAGATCGTCGCCGTGGACCGCATCCGCATTCCCGAGGCGGACGAGTTGCCCGGGTTGCGCGAACTGGTAAAGACGGCGATGGCCAAGCGTCCCGACGTGGCGGTCTCCAATTTCCGCGATCAGGCGGCGGAGATCTCTTTGAAGGGCACGGAAAATCCCCTGCTGCCGAGCCTGCAGGTGACCGGACAGATCTACAATCGCGGCGCCGCCGGAGTGCCGCAGGCCACCAGCGGCGCGCCCGCAAATCCCTATTTCACGGGCGGCTACGGCACGGCGCTGGGCCAGATTTTCCGCCGGGATTTCCCCAGCTATTCGGGGCAGGTCACCTTCTCCATTCCGGTGGGCAACCGGCAGGCGCAGGGAGACTACGGCATCGATCAGCTACAGTTCCGCCAGTCGCAGGTGAGCGGGCAGCGCGATATCAATGCGATCGTGGTGGATATCTCGGCGCGCATGAGCGCGCTCAAACAGGCGCGGGCGCGGCACGAGGCGGCGGTGAATACACGCGCCCTGCAGGAGCAGTTGCTGGAGGCGGACCGGAAGAAATTCTCCAGCGGCATCGCCACCTTCAACGACATCATCAATGACCAGCGGGCGCTGATCGCGGCGCAGATCTCCGAAGTCGCCGCCCTCGCCGCCTACGCGCACGCGCGTGTCTCCCTCGATCAAACCTTGGGCGAGACGTTGGAGCGCAACGGCGTCACCGTGGAAGAAGGGCTGGCAGGGCGAGCGGTCGCCGCCCCGCCAAATAGCGCCCCGGAACGCCGATAATCAAAGTGCATATGCACAAGGCGATTCTGTTTGACCTGGGGAAGGTCCTGATCCACTTTGATTTCCGTCTCGGGTACCGGGCGCTGGAGGGGCTTTGCCCCTATTCGGCCGAGGAGATTCCGCGCAAACTGGCGGGATCCGGTCTGGTCGAGCGCTTTGAAACGGGTCTGGTGGAGTCGCGCGACTTTGTGGAGCAGATGTGCCGGATTCTGGACCTCAAACTCGACTACGACCGCTTTTGCGCCATCTGGAGCAGCATCTTCACCGAGGTGCTGATCCCGGAAGAGATGCTGGCTGGGCTGGCCCGCAACTACCGCCTGGTGCTGCTTTCCAACACCAACGCGCTGCATTTTGAACTGCTGCAGGCAAACTACGGGCACCTGTTGCGCCACTTCCACAGTATGGTGCTGTCATTTGAGGTAAAGGCGATGAAGCCGGAGGAAGCGATCTTCCGGGCAGCCGTGGAGCGGGCAGGTTGCCTGCCAGAGGAGTGCTTCTACACGGACGACATCCCGGCGTATGTGGAAGGGGCGCGGCGGATGGGGATAGACGGCGTGGTGTTTCACTCCCGCGCACAGATCGAAGAGGAACTGCGTGCACGGGGAATCCTCTGGCGGTAGGGGCCGGATAGAAAACGACCGGGCGCCTCAGAGGAGGGACGCCCGGTCAGGCAAGCCCGTCTTCAGGCACGGAGAATGCACGGACGGGAAATCGCGAGAACTTACGCCAGCAGGCCGCCGTGGCCGAGGCACGCGACTTCCCACCCGGTCACGTGATAGCGTGCCAGCAGCGGCGGCAGAATCAGATCGACCACATTCGGTTTGGCCGAACGGAAACAGCCAGGCGCGGAGACGATGGGTACTTCATCCTTATAGGAGAGCAGCAGAAGATTGCCCGGCTCCACCGGAGCCAGGAAGCGCTCGACCTGTCCACCGACTTTCATCACAGCCTGGCCGATAATATCCTCGGGACCCGCCGGCGCCGTGGTGGATGCCACCAGGATGACGCACGGTTTGGATCTCATGAGATGTTGTAGGCAGCGGGAGACAGAATTCTCATCTTCCGTGCAGGCTAAGACGAAATTTGCGTTCACGCCGAAACGTTCGAGGCGCTGGCGCATGATGTT
>CAIRBY010000001.1 GCA_903876865.1 uncultured Acidobacteriia bacterium | reverse complement strand
CAGCACGTCTTCGAGTTTGCGGCGGAGTTCGGCGGAGAGGCGGGGGCTCTCGCCGCCCGTAGAGACGGCGATCTGCACGTCGCCGCGCTGCACGCGGGCAGGGACAATAAAATCGCACTCCTCCGCCGAATCGGCGATATTCGCCAGCAGGCTGCGTCCCTTGGCGGCGATGCCGATGCGGTGGTTGGTGAGGCGGTCGTCCGTGGCGGCGAAGACCAGAAAGACCCCGGCAAGGTCCGAGGCGCGGAAACGGCGGCGCATCAGGCGCACCGGAAGCTCTTCAAACTCCGGTTCGCACTCGGGAGCCACCACGGTGATTTTGGCGCCGGCTTCGATCAGGCCACGTGTCTTTCGGAGGGCAACTTTGCCGGCGCCTACCACAAGCACGGGCCGGTCTTTCAGGTCAAGGAAGATCGGGTAGTGTTTCAATTTAGAAATTTAGCACGCTTCCGCGCTGCTATGATGGAGTTTCATGTCTAAAGCCTTACCCACAGTTGTCATCGTGGGCAGGCCCAATGTAGGAAAGTCCACTCTTTTCAACCGGATCACGAGACAGCGCCGTGCCATTGTCGGGGACGAACCGGGAATTACGCGCGACCGGATTATTGGGACTGCCGAACATGATGGCCGCAAATTCGAACTGATCGACACCGGCGGAATCGTGGTGCACGATCAGGAATACATCCCTGCGCAGATCCTACGGCAGGCGGAAGTGGCGCTCGAATGCGCCGATCACATCATCTTTCTGGTAGACGGGCGCAGCGAAATCACCGGCAGCGACCGGGACCTGGCGCAGATGCTCAAGCGCCTGGGAAAGCCCGTCACCGTAGCCGTCAACAAAATCGATACGCACGCCAAGGAATCGCTGACCCACGAGTTCTTCGAACTCGGAATCGCGAACATCTTCTCGGTCTCGGCGGAACACGGCATCGGCGTGGACGCCATGCTGGACCATGTGACCGCCGCCTTTGAGCGCTGCGACACGCCGGAGAAGCAGGCCGAAGAGGCCGCTCAACAAGCAGCCCAGGAGGCCTCCGGGGAGGCCAAAGTCCAGGGGATCAAGGTCGCTATCATCGGCCGCCCCAACGTGGGCAAATCGACGTTGCTGAATGCCCTGACCGGACAGGAACGGGCGATTGTCTCCCCCATCGCCGGCACTACGCGGGACGCGGTGGACGAAACCGTGATGCACGATGGCCGCGAGTTCATTCTGGTGGACACAGCGGGCATCCGGCGCAAGGGCAAGACGCATGACATGGCGGAAAAGCTCAGCGTGGTGATGGCTCGGCGCCATATCCGCATGGCGCACGTGGTGCTGCTGATGCTGGACGCGACCGAAGGCGTAGTGGCGCTGGATGCGACTATCGCCGGGTACGCCCACGAAGGCGGCCGGGCCCTGATCATCTGCGTCAACAAGTGGGACGAGGTGAAGGGGCAGGCCGGGGAGAAGAAGAACGCCTTCGAGGAGCAGATCCGGGATACGTTCAAGTTCCTGGATTATGCGCCGATCGTGTTCCTCTCCGCCAAATCCGGAGCGGGGGTGGGACGCCTCTTCAAGCTGATCGAGAAGTGCTACGATTCGGCGTCACGCCGGGTAACCACGGGCGAACTGAACCGCTTCGTGGCAAATCTACACTTTGAAGAACGTAAAATTTACTACATTACCCAGCATTCCATCCGTCCGCCGGCGTTTGCGGTGTTCACGGATAAGGGTCCGGCCCTGCATTTCTCTCATGAACGGTATTTGGTGAATCAAATGCGAAAGCAATTTGGGTTCGAAGGCACGCCAATCCTGCTTCAAACTAAGGCCAAGGCCCGCAAGAAATAACCGTGTGGACAGGCCGGGAGGCCTGTCCTACACTAGGGGAGAAGTTCTCATGCACGCAATCATCAAAATTCAGGAGGGCGCTCACTATGTGGAATAAGAAGCGGGAAGACGAGCCGCAGCGGCCTCTGTACACGCCGCCCTCGCCGACGACCTCGGCCTCGCTAAACAATCCAGCTGACGTACGGAAGGAGATGCCATTGTCCAGTATGCCCCCGGCGCGGTTCGAGCCGGAAACTCGTGGAGGCGCGGCCACCATCGGTAAGGCCGTCAAAGTAGTAGGCCAGATCTTCAGCCGCGAAGACCTGTACGTGGATGGCGAAGTCGAAGGCACGGTGGAAGCCCTCGAAAACAAGCTGACCATCGGTCCGAACGGCACGCTGAAAGCGCAGATCAAGGCACGCGAAGTGGTGGCGCTCGGCACCATTCATGGCAACGTGGAAGCCACGGACAAGATTGAAATCCGCAAGGATGCCCGGCTGACCGGGGACATCCGCACGGCGCGCATCATCATCGAAGACGGAGCCTATTTCAAGGGCAGCATCGATATCGTCAAGCCGGAGCCGCCCAAGATGAGCCCGAAGACGCAACCGGCACAGCCGGCGAATCCGCCTGCCGCCTCCCACGCGTCACCGCAAGCGCCCTCGGGCGGAAACGATACCAAGCGCTAGAAGGTGGTTGACTTGAGCATGCTGGAACCGCTGAAGGGATTGTTTCGCGGATCTCGCGGAGTTCAAAACGGTGGCTCACTTCCCGCGAACACTCCCCGGGTTACACCGAATCCACGCGGAAATGCGGCGGAAGCGGTGCATACCACACGGCCCAGCCGGGGCCTGGAAGAGTTCTTCGCCCAGATCCGCGATACGACCGGTCTGACCATCCTGGATCTGGGTGGAGTCTCGCAGAACAATGTCTCCTTCATCACCGACCTCGGACACCGCCTGTACTCCGAAGCCTTCCTCTCCGTTCTCGGTGATACCTTCGGCCTGGACGATACGGTGGATCAATCCAACCCCGGGCGCATCGAGTTCTTCCTCAAGCAGACGCTGGATTACGAAGCCGGCCAATTCGACGGGGTGCTGGTCTGGGATGTGCTGGAGCATTTGAACCCCGCCCTGCTGAATGCGGTGATGGAGCGACTGCAGAAGATCGTCCGCCCCAAAGGCTACATGCTGGCCTTCTTCCAATCCGACGATAAGCTGGACGCGGCGCCCTATTACTCGTTCCGCATTCACCAGATGAATACGCTGGAGATCGTGCAACAGGGCATGCGCCGCCCGGTGCAACTGTACAACAACCGCAGCCTGGAAAAGCTCTTCGGGCGCTTTGAGAGCGTCAAATTCTTCCTTTCCAAAGACCGCTTGCGTGAAGTGATCGTCAAGGTCTGACGCCTCAAATCACGGGCGTACTCAAGGGCGCTTCTCCGCCTGCCGGAAACCTGGCACTCTCACAAAGATCAGATAATTGGCATCGTGATAGCTGGCGGCTCCGCCGGCATCGTCATCAAAAGCCGTGCGCACCACGGCGGCGACATCCGCGCCATCGAACTGCCAATCGACATATTGAAACCCGTGCTTCACGGCATCGGGATGCGTCAGCACGATCCGCTCGGTGCGCCACTCCAACAGGTCCGGGGACGAGATCAGCGCCAGTGTATTGCGCACGCTCGCCGGCGCGGGCGCCCCTGGCGCCGGATTCGCCAGTGCCCAGTAACGGTGCGACTTCGCATCGTAGCGGATGGAGAACTTCTTCGCACCGCCGGGGAAGGCGACCATCCGGTCGAATTCGAGGTGGTCTCCTTTCAGTTCAACCAGCGCCGCCTTTTCAATGTTATCCACGCGCAGGATGTCGAACAGCACTCCGTTCCGCGCCACCACGGCGTTGCCTTCCAGCCAGTGCTTCCCCTCCGGCGCCGCCGCGGGAAACGGCAGGCGCGGGGAAACGCGCCAACTGCGGGGATCCATCAGGTTCGCCTTCACCGGCGCCGAAAGCAGCAGTGCCTCGAAATGCCCCCACGGTCCCGGCGGATGGT